>NZQU01000071.1 GCA_002696025.1 Crocinitomicaceae bacterium | reverse complement strand
TAAGGCTGTGAATTAGGAGTACCTCTAAATTGTGTAGTAATGGCCCATGGAATTGTATCTAAAGTTGGACCTATATTACTGTTAATGGCCTTTACTCCATTGCAAAAATGATTGTTAAAAGCTGTTTGTGAGGGATGAATTCTAAAACTTGAATAAAGTCTCAAACAATGGATAGGAGCTCCACCTCCAGATCCGTCTCGCCCGAAAATATGAGTCATATTTGATGTTGGAGCATTTTCTAAACTAAAAAAAGCAAATAGGGTTTGTATGGGTAAATTGCTTCCCTGTAAATCACCAATTAAGTTGTCCGAACCATCAAAATAAAGAGCTGAATTATTATTCAATACATTTGAAAACAACTCAGGTTTATTTGAATTTGATGCTGGGCTAAAAACAAATCCATTAGCTGAAGAAGATTGCCATGAGTCAACCTCTAATCCGTTAAGCTGAACATTATTTCCTGCATCTAACCATAATTTAAGGGTTCCAAAGCTATTTAAATCATAAACTTCAAAAGATCTGATTTGTGAAGTATGTATTATTGTACCTTGATACAAATAATTTACTCTCCAAAAATAATTACCATATCCTCTATAAATAGCTGTATCATTAGAAATTACAGAAACCAGCAATGGAGTTGGAAAAGAAATATTTGTATCAATTTCGACTTGATATTCATCAGCATTTAAATATTTATTCCATGAAAAAGACACCAAGCTATCAGTTTGGATATAATCTTTAGTAGGCAACACAAGAGTTCCTTGCTGAGCAAAAATTAAACTCTTTAAAAAAAGAGTTATAAAAAAACAAAGAATATGTAGCTTTTTCATATTAAATAAATATAAAACAAAACCAAATAAATTACAATGAATCAAATGACTTTGTATATAATATGACGTATTAATTCACAATTGGTTTATCAGTGTTAAGAATTATTTTTTCTTAAATAAACGGTTAACTGCATCCCTTTATTGGTCCACTTCATATATAAACGAAGTAATGGATGAAGGAATTTAGGAATAAAATATATCTCACAAACATCAATATAGTGATGCTCAATGGTGAAATTCAACTTTTTTCCAAGCTCCTTAAATGACTCCAAACTGTATTCATATAAATGAAAAGGTGTGTGCATGGGACTAATGTTTGTAACGTAGTTAGTACCTCTTAAACGATAATAAAAGTTAATTATTTTAGCTATAAAATGTTTTGATGAAGGAACTTCAATATGAACAATTCCTCCTGGTTTTAACCATTCCATTGCTCTTTCAAGAGTTTGAGCCGGATGATACAAATGCTCAAATACAGCACCATAAGTAATAAAATCAAATTCATTTTTTGGATATTCAATAGTTTCAACCATTCCTTTTTTGATTTTATCTGGTGAGATTTTCATTTTATTGACAGCTCTTTCATAAAATGGATCAGAAGGCTCAAAACCATATGAGTCAAAACCAGCCTTATCCATTGAAATCATGGCTTTTCCAAGTCCAGCTCCTATATCAAGAGCTTTCATACCTTTTTTAAAAGGTAAAAGTTCTTTTGCAAATTTAATTTGCCTAGAAAAATAGGTTTCCTTCCATTCAAAATAAGATGCTCTCCAATAATCTTCTGGAGGTGTTCCATAATGATCTTGAATATCAAATGGAATCGGCATAGGATTAGAGTAAATCAAACCACACTTACAGCATTTTCTAACAGAAACAGAAATCCCATGTCTTTTCTTAGGAGACAAACCTTGTGACTTATTCAGCCGCTGTCCCATAACTTTATGAGAATCGGTAGATTCCTCACACATTTCACATTTTTTTATTTCCTCAAAATAATATTTCTTCATTTTTTTATGTTTAAAATCTAAAAATCATGGATAATTTTAGATAATTCGATAGCCTGAGATTTTCTTGTGAAAAAATTCAAACCTTCAAGATTCGATATTTTGTTTTTTTGAAGTTTGTCATTCAAAATATCACATAACAAGTTCTTTAAATCATCCTTTGATTTTGCAACAAATCCCAAATTATGGTTTAACACCAGTTCACTTAGTATTCCATTGTCACAAGGAACTACAATAATTGGTTTTTTACATGCAATATAATCATAGGTTTTAGCATATATCGCAGAAATATCTGAATCAGTAAAATTCAACATATAATCTGCATTTAAATTCATTTCAATCGCCTCATTTTTAGGTACTCTCGGAGTAGTGCTCACTACATTTTTCAATAATGGATGATAATTCAAAACTCTATTGGCCTGGGCAGGAAAGAAATCAAGTCCTATAAAATTAACCTTTATTTTTTTAGAATCTATTTTTTCACTTTTAATCAATTCTACAATGCTCTGAAGCAATACCTCTACCCTTTGTCCGATAGTTAATGTTCCGGTATGATTAAAGACCAAACATTCTGATTGTGAATCCACTTTATTTGTTTCATAAAACTTCCAAAAACCATTGTATACTACCGCAGATTTTTTATTAAATAAACTATTTAATCTAGATGATAATTGAGGGTCCACAGTTAAAATTAAATCAACTGCCTTCATATATTTTTTTTCAAATTTAAACTCGTACCATCTCATAAATCTGGTAATGAAATTATTTGATATTGAAAAAACATGGTTTAAATACCATCCATCTCTATAATCTGCAATCCAATGAATCTTATGAGTCCTTTTTAAAAGTCTACCGTATTTAAACAAAATAAATGGTTCTCCTGAAGTGATAACAAGGTCCACATCATTATTTTGAATATAAGTATTTGCCTGTTTATATATATTTCTATGCTGATCAAAAGAGGAAAATGGAAAGGATAATATCTTGCTCATAAATGTAAGAGCTTTTCTAAAAATTGACAATTTGTTTCCAAAAATATTTCTGAACAAAATACTAGGGGTAGATGCATCTGATACTCTTATCAAAAATCCTTTATCTGTACTTTCTTTAGTTGTGTTAGAATCGACAAAAGGAAATTTCGAATTTGGGTCACTTACCCAGTTTTTAGTAATAACAACAGGTGTTATTCCCAATTCTTTTAAATAAAAATACCAACTATAAGGTCTTTCAGCCCCTATGGAGTTAATTGGCGGAAAGTCGTTACATAAAATGACAACTTTCAATACCTAAAATTTATTAATCAGTGAAACAATCGTTTCTATTTCAGAATGTAATAATTCAGGAAACATAGGGATGGATAAAATCTCATTTTGAAGCCGAGCAGCAACTGGAAAATCAGATTCATTAAAGTTTCTATGGTTATAACACTCTAGGAAAGGAAGTGCTTTTGGATAATGAATTGCAGTACTAACACCTGCATTAAACAAGTATGATTTTAATTCGTCTCTTCTTGAATGTCTGATGACAAATAAATGATATGCATGTCCTCCATTACCTATTGTGTTTGGAACAATTACATCAGAATTATCAATTCCACTTAAATATTGACTCGCTACTTTATTTCTTCCTTTAATCCAATCAGTTAAATGAGGCAATTTAACACTTAAAACAGAAGCTTGAAGCCCATCTAATCGACTATTTCTTCCTTCCTCAATATGATTATGTTTACCCTCTTGACCATGATTTGCTATCCGTCTTGCTTTTCTAGCAATGTCGTCATTATCTGTACACATGCACCCAGCATCGCCATAAGCACCCAAATTTTTACCGGGATAGAAACTAAATGAAGAAGCATCTCCAAAAGTTCCTATAAGCTGTCCATTAAATGTACTACCATGGGCCTGAGCACAATCTTCAAGTACTTTTAAATTATGTTGTTTTGCAATTTCCATAATTCGAACCATATTAACAGGTTGACCATACAAATGAACCGGTATAATTGCAGTTGTTTTTGAAGAAATAACAGATTGGATTTTCTCGACATCAATCGTATAATAATCAGGATCAACATCAACAAATATAGGCCTTGCTCCTACACTTGTAACAGCCTCTGAAGTTGAAATCCATGATATTGCAGGAACAATCACCTCATCACCAGGTTGAACACCCATTGCTTGAAGCAAAATTTCAATTGCATCTGTTCCATTTGCACAACCAATAGTATGATTAATACCTAAAAAATCACAATATGATTTTTCAAATTCTTTAACAGAATCTCCACCTATATAAGAAGAGTTAACAATGGTTTGCTCTATTGCATTATTTATTGAAACATCAATGGTTTTAAATTGACGGTATAAATCTAAAAATGGAATCATAATTTTCTAATTAATTTTGCTGGATTACCAACATATACCCCTTTAATTTTAATGTCTTTTGTGACAACTGATCCTGCTCCGATAACACATCCATCAATTATTTCAACTGGCAAGATTGTCGCATTAGATCCAATAGATACATTTTTCCCAATGTTAGTTTCTTTCCATTTGCTTGAATCACCTCCAGCTGGACCACCACCAGAAAAAAGATCATTGATGAACATTACGCCATGACCAATAAAACAATCTGAACCAATACTAACTAATTCACAAATAAAAGAATGAGATTGAATTTTTGTTCTTTCACCAATGACTACATCTTTTTGAATTTCAACAAATGGACCAACAAAAACATCATCACATAATTGACAACCATAAATATTATTAGGCTGAACTAATTTAACATTTTTGCCAAATTGAACATTAACAGTTCCAGATTGATATATTACTGGTTTGTTATTTTCGGATTTCATCATAAATACGTTCAATTATCTCAACTGTCTTTAAACCTTCAAACATATTAGTTGTTACAGGAGAACCATTTTTTAACACTTCAACTATATTTTCATATACTTTACCATGATTAGACATGCTACCTTGATACTCACCGTAATTATTTGGTTTATTTCCCTTTTCTAACTTGTCAATTGAAAAGTCTTCAAACTGTTGATATTCAAGCTCATTTAAATATTGACCTCCAATCTTAACGGTTCCTTTATCACCAAATAAAGTCAAAGATCCCTCCATATTTTTATTGTAACTATTTACTGTATAATTTATGGTTCCTATAGCATTGTTGTGAAACTTTAAAATCACTACTCCCGAATCTTCAAATTCAATAATATCTTGATGCTGAAAATTGGCACCATATGCTTTTACTTCTTTGACATCACCAACTAGGTAATACAATAAATCAACAAAATGACTAAATTGCGTATACAAGGTTCCTCCATCTAAATCCATGGTTCCTTTCCAACTATTGGCATAATAATTCTCATTTCGATTCCAAAAACAGCTTAATTGAACACTTGTAATACGACCTAATTTACCTTCATCAATTGCAGATTTTATAGCAGCGACAGGAGGGTTGTATCTATTTTGTTTAATTACAAATAGTCTTTTATTTGCTTTTTCCGCTTCTTTTATCATTTCTCCACAATCATATGTATTTATTGCCATTGGCTTTTCACATAAAACATGCTTGCCAGACTTAAGGGACTGAATACTATGAGAAGCATGAAGGGCATTGGGTGAACAAATAGAAACAATATTTACATCGTTGTTTAATAAAAGATCTTCAACGCTTGAATAAGCGATTGCACCATATTTATCTGCCAAAACTTCAGCTTTATCTGAAATAATATCACAGGTTGCAACTAAATTACACCCATTTGTATTGTTGATATGCTCTGCATGCCTATTTGCAATTCTACCACAACCAATAATTGCAAAATTCAAATCAGAATTATTTATGTCTGTCATAACTTGATTTTATTTATAAAATACGTGCAAAAGTAGAAAATAAAATAATCCGTATTTAAAAGAAAATAAATCTACTTAAAAATACATCAATTAAACTTATTTTTTAATTGAGGAGAACTTACTTTTTAAAATCGCAAAAAAATCAAACTTTTTATTTAAATAAAATGAGAAAGAAAGCAATATAATCAGATATAAAAGTGATTTTATAATGAGAAAATACAAGCTATTATTATCAAAAAGTGGGAATAAACAAAATCCGAAAATGCAAACAAGTGTTGTTAATAAAACTGGGAGGTGATAAATATTTCTCTTTTCAGTTTCAGAAAAACTTATGTAAACAATAACTGCTGTTAAAATTGCAGATCCAAAAATCCTTCCGGCAACTGCACCATATATTCCATAATAAGGAATAAAATAATGACAAACTAAAAGATTAATCAAGATACCTGTTAATGTTGCCATAAATAAAAAATGATTTTTTTTTGCAAAGTAAAAAGACTTGATATTAAAAAGTTGCCCTAAGAATATAAAATACAAAGACATTACTGCAAAAGGAATGTAAAATGAAGCCTGAACAAACTCAGGATTACTAGATAAAATAATTAAAACTTCTTTAGAGAACCAGGCGATACCAACCGCAATTATTCCTAATCCAACAAAAATGACATTAAAAACATTTCTAAGGTATAACTCATTTTTATTTTCAATATTTTCAAAAATCCATGGTGTTAAAGCATTAATTACAGACTCTTTTACAGCAGAAAAAATGGCCGCAAAAGTAAGAGCCAAATAATAAATTCCTGATTTTTCAGAACCTAAATTTGCATTTAATGAGAACTTATCAATACTCTCAAATAAAATATTTAAAATAGCATAAGGAATAAGCGGAGTTGAATATTTTAAAAACTTTAAAGCAATAGAACGGTCAAAAGAAAAAGAAAATTTTCTATAAAAAACAAAAATTAAGATAATTAGAAAGATTACAATATTTAAAAATGTACCAAAAATAAGGCCCAATACATCCCATTTTAATATGATAATAAAAAACAGATTTAATAAAATATTAAAACTGTAAAAAGAAGTATCCAAAATAAACACCTGAACCCCCTTATGTCTAGCCTTTAAATAAACCCTACATGTATCAACGACAGTGTTTAAAGGAATACATAATGTATATACAAATACATAGGGATAATAGGATATATCTTTAAGGATGGGGCCCAAAAAATACTGCCCAATAAAAGTCATAAACAATACGATTAGACAACCGAAAGAAAAAGAAATGGATAATGAAGTGTAAATCAGCTTGTTATCTTGAGCTTGTTTGTGATTGTTTTTGTTAAAAATAAATCTTGTTAAAGCCTTATTTAATTCTAAACCTGCTAATAAAACTAAAATAATATAGATACTCTGACTTATGGAGAGAATGCCATAATCTGCTTTAGTTAGATATAATGAAAATAGAGGAAAGAAAATTATAGATGATGCCCTCAGAATTATACTTGAAAAAGAATATAAAAATGAATTTTGAACTACCTTGTTGAGAGACGTCACTTACTTATTATTAAAATTTAGGTTTTTCAGACCTTTTGTTTATGCTTATAATTTTGACCTAAAAAGCTGAACATCAGATTTGACCATTTCTTCGATCAGACCTTTAAGATCATACTTTGGTTGCCAATTCAATTTTGTTTTTGATTTTGTTGGATCTCCAATTAAAAGCTCTACTTCTGTTGGCCTAAAATACCTCTCATCAATACTTAAAACTTGATCACCAAGCTCTAATCGCCCATGCTCTCCAAATTCAGAACCTATATATTCTAGATATTTTGACTCATCTATAGATTCGACAATAGCAACTTCATTAATGTCAGTACCATTAAATTTAATTGTAACTCCTATTTCAAGAAATGCCATTGCAATAAAATCTCGAACGCTGGTTGTTTCTCCTGTTGCTATAACATAGTCCTCGGCATTGTTTTGCTGAAGAATAAGCCACATGGCTTCAACATAGTCTTTGGCATGTCCCCAGTCTCTCTTAGCATCAATATTACCCATAAATAGTTGCTTATCCATTCCTAAAGCAACTTGAGCAATTCCTCTTGTAATTTTTCTGGTAACAAAAGTTTCTCCTCTTAAGGGTGATTCATGATTAAATAAAATCCCATTACATGCAAATAAGTTGTAGGCTTCTCTATAATTAACCGTAATCCAATATGCATACAATTTTGCTACTGCATAAGGAGACCTTGGATAAAATGGTGTCTTTTCAGATTGAGGAACTTCTTGCACCAATCCATATAGCTCAGAAGTTGATGCTTGATATATTTTTGTTTTTTCAGTTAAGCCTAAAAGACGAACAGCTTCTAAAACCCTTAATGTTCCTATTCCATCAGCATTTGCAGTATATTCTGGCTCCTCAAAACTAACCTTAACATGGCTCATTGCAGCCAAATTATATATTTCGTCAGGTTGAACTTTTTGAATGATCGCTGTAATATTTAAAGAATCGGTCATGTCTCCATAATGCATGATAAATCTTCTGTTTTCAACAGATACATCTTCATATAAATGATCTACACGATCAGTATTTATTAAGGAACTACGGCGTTTTACACCATGAACAACATACCCCTTACTTAGTAAAAGTTCTGCAAGATATGCACCATCTTGACCCGTAATACCAGTAATTAAAGCTACTTTCATCTTTTTTTGCCAAAAATAAGAATTCGTTTTGATTCTCAAGTTGTATTTTTGCAAACTAATTAACTATTATATGTTTGCTTTATGAACCGAATTGTTCATTATCTATTTTTAATAGAAATAAATTTATTAATCCTCTTGGCATTATTTATTGCATTATTTAAGAGAAAAAACAAAGCCAATAAAAAGATTTTAACCCTCCCTTATTACTCTAAAAATTACGCTGGAGGCCAAAGCAGAATTGGTGAGTGGAAAAGTCTTTTTGAAAAAGAAGAATGGGAATTTGATATACATTGGGCTAGTGAAGAGAAAGAATTTTTATCAGGGTTTTATTCAAAAAATCCATTTGTAAGATATTACT
The DNA here is from genome assembly GCA_002696025.1 of Crocinitomicaceae bacterium. Taxonomy (GTDB): domain Bacteria; phylum Bacteroidota; class Bacteroidia; order Flavobacteriales_D; family Crocinitomicaceae; genus UBA952. The sequence continues at coordinate 4,171 of NZQU01000071.1, read as the reverse complement.
TTTTTCACAAAGTTCTTTTAAGGAGAATTAACATTTTATTTAACTTAAATAAATATGAAACTGTATGGGTTCAAAGGTCTTTTGTCCCATTTTACCCATTTAAAAATGCTTATTTCGAGAGAATTGCATCTAAAATAAACAAAAACATCTCTTATGATTTTTATGATGCAGATTATGAATCAAATTACAATTTAACGATTCAAACAGCTAAAGTTGCAAAAAATGTAACTGTGGCAAGTTTATATCTAAAAGACTATTTCAAAAAACTTAACATTAAGAGCACTCATATTCCATTTGCAATAAAATTTGATGATTATATCACCAAAAAGAAAAAAAACGAAAAAGTAATTATTGGATGGCAAGGATCTCCAGGAAATTTTGTTCATGTAAAATCAATTGAAAAAGAATTGCTTTCCATTGAAAATAAATATCCTCAAGTTGAATTTCATTTTATTTGCCGAGAAAATCCAAATATGAACCTTAACAGATGCTTCTTTTCAAAATGGGGAGATGAAGGGTTTGATTATTTTGAAAAAATATCAACTTTCGATATTGGGATAGCTCCTATGTTAGTTGCAGGTGAAAGAGAAAAAGCTAAAACAGCATTTAAAAGCTTAGAGTATATGGCTTCTTCTATATCTTTTGTTACATCTCCATGGGGCATTTCAGACAAGTTAAACCATGGAGAGAATTGTTTATTTGCTCAAACAAAAGAAGACTGGTTTTTTCAACTTGAAAAGTTGATTTTAGATAGTGATTTAAGAGTTAATTTAGGCCTAAATGCTAGAAAATGCATGGAAGAACACCATTCTTACGAAAAAGTTTTTCCTCTATTGGTTGAAACTATTTGTTAAAAAAGGAATTCATAAAAAACAATCATTATGTTAAAAAATTCTGAATTCAATAATATTAAAATGTATGTTTGCGAATCAAAAACTAAATTGATTGATTAGGCAATGACAGAAAAAAAGTTTAAAATATATACTAAAGTTGGAATCATTGCATTTATTATATGCTCTGTTTTTTTTGCTTTTCAGGTTAATAAAGTTGGATTTGATTATGATTTTGAAAAGTTTTTTCCAGATGATGACATTGAAACTGAGTACTTTTTAAAACACCGAGAAAAATTTAAATCAGACAATGACTTTCTGTTGATTGCTATTGAAAATGAAAAGGGAATTTTTGATTCTACATTTTTAAATAAAATCAATTTATTTACTAAAATACTGGACAGTACTGTTCCTCATGTAAAGCAAGTACAATCAATAACTAATTCTAAGGAAATCTTTATTCATCCGGGTAGTTCAAGACCTAAATCTATTCCTTATATAAATCTCAATAAATCTAGTTTCAAAAAAGATTCAATTAGAATATTTAAGTCTAAAGAACTCATCAATACTTTTGTAGCAGAAGATGCAAAATCCACATGTATTTTTTTAAAACATGACGACTTTCTTTCGAAGGAAAAAAGTGATGAACTTGTTTCAAGTATTAATGAGTCATACAAACAATTTAATTTTGATAAAGTAAGAGTTGCCGGTAGAACAATAGGACAGCAATATTATCTTAATATGATGTACTATGAACTCTTGTTTTCGATAGTTTTAAGTGCCGTTTTAGTGATTATTTTTCTTTTTATAGCATTTAGATCAGGATGGGGGATTATTGTTCCTAAAATAATCATAGTTGCAACACTATTATGGCTAATCGGTTCATTAGGACTTTTAGATGTTCCAATAAATGTTTTATTGACAACCATCCCTTTAATAATGTTCATTGTTGCGATGTCAGATGTGATACACCTTGTGTCAAGATATCTAGATGCAATAAGAGTTGGAGCATCAAAATATGAAGCCATTAAGATAACTGTCAAAGAGGTTGGTATAGCAACCTTATTAACTTCTGTTACCACAGCAATTGGTTTTTTCTCATTATACTTTGTGAAAGTCCAACCTATTCAAGTATTTGGACTTGTAATTGGAGCTGGAGTTTTACTTGCTTTTGTTCTGTCAATTTTAATATTACCCATTTTATTCTATTTCTTTCCTACTCCAAAATATGTCGAAAGAAAAAACACAGGTGAATTTTGGAAAAAGAAACTCGCCAAATGGTTTATTCTTGTTTTGAAAGCACCAAAAAAAACCATCACAATAACATTGATAATTATCGGGACATGTGTTATAGGTATTAGTTTTATTGAAACCAATAATTACATGATGGATGATCTAGATGACAGTGTTTCTATCAAACAAGATTTCAACTATTTAGATGACCATTATGGAGGCATAAGACCTCTTGAAATAGTAGTTGAATTAAAAGACTCTAACGATCAATGGTTTGATATTAATGTATTAAATGACATTAATAAAATCGAAGATTATTTATCAAATGAATATGGCGCAACAATTAAACTTTCAATTTGTCAAATAACAAAAGTATTAAATAGAGCATCTCATTCAGGAAATCCAGAATATTTTAAGATTCCTCAAAGCAAAAGAGAAATTAAAAAAATTAAAAGAGCTCTAAAGATGGCTGGAAGAGGTGACTTCATCTATAGCATTATGGATTCATCTGAAAAAATATTACGTATAAATGGAAACATTCCTGACGCAGGAAACATGAATATTAGCAAGCGAAATGCTGAGTTTAATAAATTTATAAAAAAAGAAAACTTACAATCAAAGTACAACATAATTGTTACAGGATCAGCTCACTTGTTGGATAAGAATATGAAATATTTATCTACCAGCTTAATCATTGGACTCTGTATCTCTATTGGAATTGTATCCCTAATTATGGGTGTGATTTTTAAATCTCTTAAAATGGTTGTGATTAGCATCATTCCAAATTTAATTCCATTAATAATTATTGGCGGAATGATGGGATACATGGGAGTAGACTTAAAAATAAGCACTGCCATCATTTTTACAATTGCTTTTGGTATTGCTGTTGATGACACCATTCATTTTCTTGGTAAATTTAAAATTGAATTATTAAAAGGAAGAAGTAAATTATACGCTTTAAAAAGAGCCTATATTACTACTGGAAAAGCAATGATTATTACAACTTTAGTTTTATGCAGTGGATTTCTTTTGCTTCTGTTCTCTAATTTTACAGGAACAGCCTATTTAGGAGGACTATTGAGCATTACTCTTTTTGCCGCACTTATACTTGACCTTACAATTCTTCCTGTTTTAATTTTGTTGTTTTTTCCTGAGCAAAATAAAAAATGAAAAAAATCATCTTAATTGCTTGTGTCAAAGAAAAATTAAATCATCCAGCAAAAGCAATCGACATATATCAAGGCTCACTTTTTAAAAATTGGTTGAACTTGGCAGGTAAAATAGATTATGATTTGTTGTTTATTTTGTCAGGTAAACATGGATTGCTAGGCCCTCAAAAAATCATACATCCATATGATTTAAATCTAAACAATCAAAATAATGAATACAAAAAAAAGTGGGCAGAAAATGTAGTAAAAGAATTAAAATTAATTAGTGATTTAAAAAAAGATCAGTATATCTTTTTTTGTGAAGATTCTTACAAAGAACTAATCTCATCCTTTTTAACCAATCATCAATCACTTTAATCTTAAAAAATCAGCTCTTCTACTTTTCTATTTTATTACTTTTGTGCTTTAAATGAATTAAAATGACATTTGATATTGCAATTATTGGAGGTGGCATTGTAGGAGCAGCAACATTGTATAAGCTGCAAAAAAAACATCCACACCTGAAAATAATTCTATTTGAAAAAGAAAGTGAATTAGCTGGTCATCAAACTGGTCACAATTCAGGAGTTATACATTCAGGATTATACTATAAACCTGGTTCTCTTAAAGCCAAAAATTGTATTGAAGGAAGGCATGAATTGGTTGCTTTTTGTAAAGATCATGACATTGCTCATGATGTTTGTGGGAAAGTGGTCGTAGCTATAGAAGAAAAAGAGCTTCCTAACCTAGATAAAATATACAAAACTGGTCTAGAAAATAAAATTGAAGGTTTAAAAAAACTAAATCCTGAACAAATTAAGGAAATTGAACCGGAAGTTGAAGGTATTGCTGGGCTTTTGGTCCCTTGCACTGGCATTGTTGACTTTCCTGGTGCTACAAAGAAAATGGTTGAATGTGCCTTAGAAATTCAAGAGCAGAGTCAATTAAAACTCAATACAG
>NZQU01000070.1 GCA_002696025.1 Crocinitomicaceae bacterium | reverse complement strand
TATAGCCATTTGGCACAAATTCTTCCCATAAGTTTTGATAGGCACTCCAAACCATGACAAAGCCATGGCCAAAAACAATTACCGGAAATTGACCCGATGCCATTGGTGTATTATCTCCAGCTGTTGTTGCCGGATAATAAACCTCGGTTTCGATATTTCTATTGCCTCTGCTTGGGTCTTGATAGGTTGTGTTAAAATGCCCTACTTGGTGTTGTGAAAACACACTTGAAAAAACAATTAGACTTAATACTGTTAAAAAATATTTCATGCTTATTTATTGATCATAAATTTACAACAAATAAAAATCACAAGATTGATTACTTTTGTTTAAACGATTAAAAAATAAAACACAACATATAATTCATATAAATGAAAAAAATAATAATACTTGCTTTGGTTTTAACTGCATGTAAATCTGCCAGCTACTTTGGAGATAAAATATCATCAGAAAATCTAGTTTCATACAAAGATGCAAAAGCTCAAAGCTTTGAAAAAGGCTCAATTGAAACTAAAATTGAAGGAACCATCCTAGAAACATGCCCTAAAAAAGGATGTTGGATGAAAATGGACATGGGCTCAGACACTGTTTTGGTTCGATTTAAAGATTATTCCTTTTTTGTTCCAACTGAGGGAGCTGAAGGAAAATCAGCCGTTATTCAAGGAAATCTTTTCGTTGACACAATTAGCGTTGATATGCAAAGGCACTATGCCGAAGATGCTGGTAAATCAAAAGCAGAAATTGAAAAAATAACCGAGCCGAAGCTCGGCTTAAGCTTTTTAGCCAACGGAGTGATTATAAATAAATAAATCTACGCTGTTTACTGACCAGATACAAGGCTCATTAAAACCAATATAAAGACATATATTCCTTTCAGGGTTTTTAAAAGCTTGCGATTTTGATCATCAGTTTCAAGCTTTAGTGTTTTTGTAATGGCATACAAAACAGCTAAAAATAAAATTGAATCTATAATCATTATATGGTTCAAGGCAAGCAATGATATTTTACCCATTTGAGTTGCCTTATTTAAAACCTCCACTAAAAAAAGAACAAATGAAATGCCTCCAAGCAGCATATAACTATTACTTAAAGATGCACTTATCTGCTTTAATTTTGAGGATTTTGAAAACATTAACAAAGGAAACAAAAGAGCAAAGGCAAAATAAGAACCATATAAAATATAGGGTGGTTTAGGCCAGTGTAAAATTTTAAAAAGTATAAAAAGTGTGGTAATTGAAAACAAAGCTGGCAATATCGCATTAATGGACTTCCTTAGGCAATATGACTTAACAGCAAAGCAAATTGACAAGCCAATCAATGAAACAACCAACATAATTCCTGCACCTTTAAGATGCATCACTTTAAAAACAACCGCCAAAACAAAGAGTACTCCCAAAAGAGATGCAGCTGTATTTAAAGACATCATTTTTGTTTCTTTACCATTAAAAATATGATCAATCAATAAGAGACATACCCCGCCAAGAGAGACCATCATCATGACTGCCGCACCAGGCTGATGTAGGAATTTAAAAACCAAAGCCAATAGAAGCACCACACCAACCAAACCCTCAGACATTTTTCGTAACATAATATTTTATTTTAAAGATTATAATGTGGTTATAATGGGCGATCCACAAACCGTTACATAATATAGTAAAAAAAAGTGAGATAAAGAGTACCTACGGAACCTTTAGCGCCTGACCAACCTTAATCAAATCAGACTTTAAACCATTGATTCTCTTGATATTAGAAATACTGGTTCTGTATTTTTTAGAAATCTTATAAAGGTTGTCACCAGCCTTTACCACATGTTTTTTGGAATAATTTTTTTGCATCATGTCTTCCCGAGAAAGATTTACCTGATCGTCTTTACTTGTGGTTTCTTTAATTGCAAACTCTTTATTACAAGGGCAGTGTTTTTTCTTTTGCTCCTCAGTAAAAGAAAAGCCTTTCATCGGTCTAAATGCCCTTATTTTATCTTTTACCTTTCGGTAGCCCTTGTAATGGCCATCGGTACAACTTTCCCAATACTTAACAGCTCTTTGATTGCTGTAATCACAAAACTGCATAAGGGTATAGGCTGAAAGCAATCCGGATTGATGCCAACCGTTCCAACAATGAATATAAATATAGCCTGCGGTACTGTCGTTTGCATGATCAACCACCTCTTGAAAATAAGTAGGCAAATATCTTTCTGCTTTGGGCTCACATCGATAAGTAAAGCCCTCTTTTTTTAGAGAATCAAGACGCCACTGTGGATACCAATACTCGAAATTATAAGAATACAAATATACCGCCTCATCAAAACCAACTTTTTGTAATTGTCTTAAACCATATAATGGCATTGGATTCCACAAATAGTATTTTGGAATGGTATCCTTTAAATGAAGATTGTTTCCTCCTCCTCTGTATATCAAATCAAATAAAAGCACTCTAAAGTTTCGAGTGCCATCAAATCTTTCATCACCACGGCCTTTATTGTCAATTAGCCTTTCTTGAATAGAGGTGTTGCCAAATTTGTCAATTGGAACATATTCTTCGGCTTCTTCATTTGTAACAATTAAACTGTCTGCAATAACTTTCTCTCCATCTTCTGCCAATGGCTTTATAGAATCTACAGGCTGAGCAAAAGCTAAAGAACAAGAAAACAAAATGAGAAATATGCTTGTGTTGTTTCGGTTGATATTTATAATTCCAAAACGAAATAGCAAGAATGTAATAAAGACCAAAAGACCAATTGATGAAGATAAAATCAACCAGAAAAAAGATTGGGCGTTGACAGCAATGGTTCTTTTAAGTGGCGATGCAAAATCGATTTTTTTAAGTTTTTTTAAGCTCATTTTTTTGCTTTTAATTTGATTCTTATTGTTTGTAAATAAATAATTTGATGCATTGATCAGCATTGAGTCTGTTGCATTTGCATCTAGCACGTCAACCACACCATTCTTTTTATCCAATAACACGAATGATACTTGATAGGCAAAATTGGTGCCTAAATCTAAAGATTTGTAAAGAATAGATTTCTTTTTGATCTGTTTTTTAATTAACGAATCATTGTTACAAAAGACCATAGTCTTTCCACTTTTTAAAACTACATCCTTCAGCTTTATTTTGACTCCAGATACATCTTCATAAAGTTTGAATCCGTCGAGATTCATGTCTTGAAAAGATTCATTTAAAAGAGAAACAAAATAAACCGGGTTTTTATTGCTTCCTTTTACATAAAAGTATTTAACCTTCAGCTTGTCTTTTAAGCTTGATTCTTTTCTTTTTTTATAAATCGCTTTTAGCTTTTTATCTCCGGGAACCATCACTCTTTTTCTTTGTTTTTTGCCATCACTCCACTTCACAAAAACATATTGATGGTTTTTATTTTGCGCCTCCACATCTAGCGTATAATTTGTGAAAAACTGACCTGAAAAGCGATCACATAAAACTTCGGAACCATTTACTTTTATTCCCTTAAATGTGCCTAACATGTTTTGCTCAACAGAAATATTCTTTAAGCTATCAAGATTCAGTGCTTTTTGTAGGTGAGAATGCGCTGTTTTTTCTCTTTTAGAAAAATACTGAAGAATTCTTTTGTATTTACTGTTCCAATTTTTAACAGATTCTCTGTATAAATTACTTCTTCTTTGAGCATGAATTGGGAATTCTTTTTCAATAATAGCCTTATTCAAATCAAATTTATCATGAAAGTTCTTTGTAGATAAGTAAGTTGAAAGGAGGTAACAATATTGATTGGCAAATTGCTTTTTAAAGGTCTCATTTTTCAACATAGAATTAAGAAGAACCGTTGCGTAATTTGGATTGTACCAATATCTTGAAGAAGGAAAAGTCCTGTCTCTTATAAAATTTCGATTGACAAAATCATGTCGGCAGGCAAGATCTGTATCATACAAAACCCACTTCCACTTGCCATCTTTATGCTTGTAAAAACGAATGTTGCCTCTATAATCCGGATTGCTAATGTAAGTTTGGATGATGTTAAAGTTGAAGAGGCTTTCCACATCAATTCTTTCATTCATTTGTTCAACATAATCAGAATCATTAAAATGTGCCTTAGCATAGTCAATCATTGATTTAAATGATGCATTTCTAAATCCAGATCCCTGTAGCTCAGTAAAGTTTTCTTTTTTCCAATTGTACCTGTATTTAAAATAATCGCCGTTTACCTTTTCTCTTAAGTTATGAATTCCCCAATATTGACCATTGATGTATAAGACAACTGCTCTCGATGCTTTTGTATTTATACCCAAGTCATCTGCCACATGACTGATTGAACGGTCCTGAAGTCTAGACTTGTTTTGATCGTTTCCGGAAGTTCTCAATACCACATGTTGAAACGCATCCATGGGAAGGTTTTCAAAAAGTTTTACTTTGATTTTTGAGCGTCCATACTTTTCTTTTCGAGCAGAAAGCTGCAAAGACTTTTCCTTCCAACCCAAGGTCATTCCCCCATAGGTTTTCACATCCAAAGCCAATTCATCACGCATTTTATTTCCAATAAAAAACTGTGCAAAAGCCCTAATGGGTTCTTTTTGCCAAGCTCGTCCCACGGTTACTAATTTTCCTGGTATTGAATCTGTAGTATGGTATCCGTAATAAACGCCATTGGGAGGGAAAAAATTATCATGATCTACACACAAAGAAACAATGGGCAGGTGGTGTTTGACATTAACAATATAGGATCCTACATAGCACTTTTTGTTTCCCAAAGAATCTTTGTAGTCAACCTTAACAATGGTGGGCTGTGAGATTGTAAATGCACTTTCTTGTATTTTCGTTCCTGAAGCATCAATTGTATGGTAAGTAAGCTCTTGACCACTTGTGTTTTTAATTTTAAAATCAATTAATTTACTTTGACCATAAATCCCAGGAGCATGAGAGAGCTCAATATCTTTTGCATTTTTTAGACTCTTATAAAAGTTGTTGTTTTGAGAACTCAAATAGGTAGAAAAACCCAAAATAAAAAATAAAACAGCATAAAAACTTGTTCGACTCATTGCTTGATTTCAATCATTATTAACAATAATAAAACAAATAACACTTCTTTAGTAACAAATATCTAAGATGTTGTTAACCCAGTATTTTTAATAAAAGCTTGTTAATGTTATTTATTCTTTATTTTTATGTAAACAATCTTGATTTGAATAACATTTATTTATTGATAATTATTTTGCTTTTATGCTCTTCATGCGGAGAAAAAGGAACAAACCCTTGTGATTGTATAGAAGTTGCTGCTGAAATCGAAAAAGACAACTCAACGGCAACCGCAGTCTATTATAAAACAAAAATACCTTTAAATAAAGACACTTCATATTATAATAAATGTTGGAAAAAATACATTTTAGAAAACAAAACAAAAAACAACAGTTTAATTAGCAAAACAGGAGCCTCAAAGTACTCTTTGATTACTGCCTCAGAATTTAAAATGATATTAAATGACTACTGTGAAAAATGAATAAAATCTTACTTCCTTTTCTTTTAATTGTTATTTTTTCTTGCGATAAAACCCAAGACAGTCCAAAAGACTATTCCGGAACGTATGATTGTGAGAACACATCTTCTTGGTTTAGTGTTGTTAATGACCCCAGCGAAAATGGAGACAGCATCAGTCAGTTAACACTTGATGTTTTTCAAAATGGAGACATGATAACAATACATGGGTTTGCGTTTCATGTTGATTCGATTGCCAATGAAAACACATATACAGAATATGGAACCGGTTCTTACAGGAGAATTCGGTTCTATAGTGAAGATAGCATTTACTATAAATATTGGAGTGGAGGTAATGGAGGGTACTATAGCTCTACTTATATTGGGAGAAAAATGTAAGAACTTGACACTTTAGCTCAATTCAATGATGCTATCCAACATTCTGTTTTGAACCATCTGAACAATGCTTTTATTGATTGACTTTTGATTTTTAAGTCATCTTATTATAATGAGAAAAGACAACACCAATTAAAATTGCCTGGAAAATTAAGCTCGTTAAACTCCATGCACCTATATTAAATAGCAATAATTGATTTGCTGCTGTTAAGACTACATACAACTGTATGCCCCACTTTTTCATTTGCCAAATGCCATAAACACACAATACACCTGCAAAACTTGTTAAAAAAATAGGCATTTGAACATCTCTAAACATAATCATAAAACCATACTTGATAAGCAAAGGAATGCCACCTAAAAATTTTAAAATTAAATAAACACATATCATCGTTATTAAAATGGGGCGACGCGTATTTTTTTGTTTATTTTCTTTAAAATAAGGCCCATCATTAAACGAATCTCCACTTACTTGAGTCATGGTTAATTTTATTTGGTATGGTCGTGATACAAAAATAAAATTATTTAGTTGATGACATTTAAAGGCTAAAACATTAAATTATTTTTTATATGGCATAATGGAAACAATCGTTATCTTTAATGTAAACAACATAAAATGAAACGTATTTTTCATCTGGTTTTTATACTTTGTTTTCTGATTTTTTCTTGCGAAAAAAATCAAAATGCCCCGAAAGATTATTCTGGGACATATGATTGTTTGGTATATGGCTCTTCATTTAACATCTTCGACTCAACAACTTGGGGAGCTTCTGGCCCACCTACCCAAACCACACTTGACGTTGTGCAAAATGGATCTTTTATCACAGTCGATAATGACTTTACTTTTCATTGTGATTCAGTCGCAGATGAAAACACATACACAGAATATCAAGGAAGTACTGATTATACAATTCGATTCTATAGTAATGACAGCATTTATTATAGAATATATAGTGGTGGTCTTGGAGGAAGTTGGAGCTCTAACTATGTTGGAAAAAAAATGTGAGCATAAAACTTTAAGTCAATTCAATGATGCTATCCAACATTCTGTTTTGAACCATCTGAGCGATTCTTTTGTTTATTGACTTTTGATTTTTTAAATACTCATTAAATTCTTTTACATTTAGTTGACCCAAAATAAATCCTTGAATTTCTTTTTTTAACATCGCGTCTTTTTGAAACGCATTTCTAATCCACTTTTCTTTGTTGATTTGATCCAATGAATTGAAAAGCACTTTTTTAGATAAAAAATAATCTTTAACCCTAAGAATTAAGATCTGATGTTGCATTTTGATTACAGGACGCAGCACCATATTTTGAAAAAGCTCTTCTTCTTTTAATTCTCCCTCACTTATAGAAGGTGGTAATTTTGGCCTACACTTTTCCATAATTTAGCTATTGTAAAAAGAACCCAATACTCGGTCTTCAAAATGAAAACCACCTTTTGCTTCTTTCTTGTCTAATTTATTGTACTCCACAAGACCCCACAACAAGAATTCTTTAATAAAAAGTTTTTCTTGAGGGTTTGCATCTGCTTGATACATCTCAACAATTTCCTCCAAAGGCTCTACATTATTAAGTATTTGAGCAAACTCTGCATCTGTTAAATCAGCTGAAAGTGAAAATGAACTATTGTCCATGAACCAAGAAACAACCGAATCAAACTCATCAGAAGTTCCAGGCTTGCTCAGCTTTTTTATTTCTCTAAAGCTTTGGTTAAACAAGGTCTTAATTGCATTCCCTAAAAGTAAAAGAGCTACGTTTTCGGAGCCCTCTTGCTCCCCCTCATAAACCAATTCAACCTTACCTGTAATGGCTGGGATAATTGCTAGAAAATCAGACATTCTAATGCTTGTTTGCTTTTGATTGCTCTGTAGCATTCGATACAATGCACCGCTAACTAAGTTTTCATACATGGTGATGCTCATTCTAGCAGACACACCACTTTTTGAATCAACAAATTCATTGTTTCTTGCCTCAAAACCAATTTGCTCTATTAATGTTTTGGCAAGTTCAGGAACATATACAGCCTCAGACTTGGCGTGCTGCTTAACTTCTTGTTTTGTGATTTCTTTGGCGAGTTCAAGAGAATTTGGATAATGCGTGATTATTTGTGAGCCTATTCGGTCCTTTAATGGTGTTACAATACTTCCGCGATTGGTATAATCCTCAGGGTTTGCAGTGAAAACAAAATTGACATCTAAAGGCAATCTAATTTTAAAACCTCTTATTTGAACATCTCCCTCTTGAAGGATGTTAAACAAAGAAACTTGAATTCTGGCTTGTAAATCTGGAAGCTCGTTGATTACAAAAATACAGCGGTTGGCTCTTGGAATCATTCCAAAATGTATCACTCTTTCATCTGCATAAGAAAGTTTTAAATTGGCCGCCTTAATGGGGTCAACATCGCCTATTAAATCTGCAACCGTGACATCAGGAGTGGCTAATTTTTCAGAAAAACGCTCAGATCTATGCACCCAAGATATAGCTGTTTTGTCTCCGTTTTCTTTAAGCATTTGTTTGGCATAAAAAGAAATTGGATCCAAAGGGTCGTCATTAATTTCAGAGCCCTCTACAATAGGAATGTACTCATCTAATAAATCGGTCAAAGATCGAGCTATTCTGGTTTTTGCTTG
>NZQU01000069.1 GCA_002696025.1 Crocinitomicaceae bacterium | reverse complement strand
TGCTGAGTTCGCCACAACGACGGCCCTGATGGCCACCTTGGCTGCTACCGCTGCGCCAAAGCTTAGTGAGCTTTCAGAAGGAGCTAAAGCGGAGAAGACCTTTGAACATATTGACAAGATCATCAAGCAAGCCGGTAACTTCTACCAGAGAACCGCAGACTGGGAAGGAAGAGGTAGATTCCCAGGTCAACCTAAATTCAATGAATCCATTGGTGGTCCTGGTAGTTCCTACATTAATAATGATGCATCAATGACTGGTTTGGCTTCTGCGCATGCTGCTTCCGATGTTCATCATGCAGCAGTTTTTCATGACCTTGGGTTAAATGATTATCATGATGGATGGAGAGGTTATAATTCTAATGTGATGCCGTCAGGTTGGGATGTTATTGATGGTGTTTTGACATTTAAGAATGACCAATTTTTGGAAGAGGATTACAACAGTGACCGTGGCCAAAAAAATATAATATATGCATTAGAGGAATTTGATAATTTTGAACTTTATGTAGAGTGGAAAATATCCAGAGGTGGAAATAGTGGTATTTTTTATCACATAAAAGAGGGTTACGCTAGTCCAGCGAGTGTAGCTCCAGAGTATCAAATCATTGATGATGAAAATTATGCTTCAATGCATGACATAGTCTCTTACAATAAAAGCGTTGGATTTCTTCCTCCGGATAAATTACATCCTTTACAAAAAACAGCATCTGATTATGCTATGTATGGTGCTGATTCAAATATAAAAAAGCTTAATCCTGCTGGCCAATGGAATAATTCAAAAATAGTTTTTACAGAAGAAAAAGTTGAGTATTGGCTTAATAATATAAAACTCTTATCTTTTGTTCCGTGGTCAGAAGAATGGAATGAAAAAAAGAATTCTGGGAAATGGGATAATGCCCCAGATTATGGAAAATTTAAAAAAGGTTTTATAGGTTTTCAAGATCACCCAGGTGATTTGTGGTTAAAAAATATAAAAATTAAAAAACTATGATAAAGAGAAGAACATTTCTAAAAAAAGCATCCATCGCAGCTACAACTGCATTTTTGCCGTCATGTAGCGTTTCAGCACCCAATGAATCCAATAGGTTGAGAATTGCTCAAATCGGTGTAGGTGGTATGGGAGCTTCAGATTTAAACTCAATATCATCCCACAAGATGGTTGATATTGTTGCACTTTGTGATGTGGATTCAAATGCTTTAAAGAAATCGTCAGTGCTTTTTCCAAATGCTAAAACTTTTGCTGATTATCGAGTTCTTTTAAGTGAAATGCAAGATGAAATTGATGCAGTTGTGATATCGACTCCTGATCATACACATGCACCTGCATCCATTATGGCAATGAACTTAAATAAAGCGGTATATTGTCAAAAACCGCTAACCCATCATATTTCTGAAGCTCGTGAAATGAATTCTATTGCTAAAGAAAAAAATTTAGTAACCCAGATGGGAATCCAAGTTCACTCTTTCTATGATTATAAATTAGCTACATTACTTATTAAATCCGGAATAATTGGAAAGGTTAGTACTGTCCATGCATGGTCTCCAAAAAACTGGGGATACGATGGGCTAAAACCCTCAGGATCTGATCCAATACCTAAAAGCCTAGATTGGAATTTATGGCTTGGTACTGCGAAAAAACACGGATATAAGAAAGATTTATATCATCCATTTAATTGGAGAAAACTTGTTGATTTTGGATGTGGTACCCTTGGAGATATGGGAGTCCATATTTTTGATACTCCTTATAACGCTTTGCAACTAGATGTTCCAAAAACTGTGACTAATGAATGCAGAGAACCTAATGAATTCGGATATCCAGAAAAAAATAAAGTAACTTATATTTTTCCAGGAACAGAGCAGACCACTGATGAACTTAAATGGATATGGTACGATGGAATTGGTGCACCTGAAAAACATTTAGATCTTGAGTTACCAAACAATGAGGAGCTACATGATCAAGGAGCAATCTTTATTGGCGAGAAAGGAAGATTATATTTACCTCATTTCATGATTGAACCTAAGTTAATTGTAGATGGCCAATATCAAAAAATGGATATAGAAAAATTCAATTTAGGCAAGCCTGTTAGAGATTATGATAAAGAAGAGAAGTTTCATTACCATGAATTTGTTGATGCATGTCTGGGAAATGATACTTGTTCGGCTCCATTTTCTTATGCTTCGAGGTTGACCGAAACAATTTTGTTAGGAGTAATTGCTGGAAGATTTCCTGGGGAAACATTAAATTGGGATAAAAATTTAGCTAGGTTTAAAGAGGAGAAGGCTAATAAATTTATTTCTGGAACTTATCGTGACTTTTAGTTAAACTCTTTTGTTTCATATTAAATGTCAAAAAATATTTTTTTTGAGGGAATAAAAAAAATAAAAAAGTATTTGTTGTTTTTTCTTTTCTCAGTTTGTTGTATTTTATTTTTATTATTTAATTCAAATAAACCTTTTGAGGATGAAATTGATTTAGGAATTTATTATATGAATTATGACACATCAATTCTTCCAGACACACCCAATGGAAAAAAAATTAAATTTGGTGAAAAATTATTTGTTGAAACTTCCCAATTATTAGGAAAGAAATCTGGGTTAAATTATGTTGGAAACTCTTTGGCATGTTCGAATTGTCATCTTAAAATTGGCAAACAACCATATGCAATGCCTCTAATTGGTGTTGATAAAAGATTTCCTCAATATCGTGGAAGAGAAAATAAGATTGGAACTTTGGAGGAAAGAATTAATGGCTGTTTTGAAAGGAGTATGAATGGGAAAAAATTACAAAATAACAGTAATGAGATGATTGCTTTAGTTTCTTATATTGAATGGTTGGGAAGATATGTTAAAAAAAATGAAAGAATATTTGGACAAGGATTAAAGTCGATAAATTATCCAAATAGACCTGTTGATTTGAGTAAAGGTAAATTAGTATATGATAAGATTTGCGTTGAATGTCATGGTAATGACGGTCAGGGAGAAAAAATAGATGATTTCACATACTTATATCCTCCATTATGGGGAGAAAATTCTTATAACAATGGAGCTGGAATGACAAGAGTTTTGACATCTGCAATGTTTATTAAATATAACATGCCAAATGGAACATCATTTGAATCACCGGTATTAACCGATGAAGAATCCTATGATGTTGCTGGATACATTAATCAAAAAATGAGACCTGTTAAAAAAAATCTTTTAAATGATTTTCCTGATCTAAAAAAGAAACCCATGTCGACCCCTTACCCGCCATATATAGATTCTTTTTCAAAAAATCAACATCAACTCGGTCCTTTTCAACCAATTTTTGATTTTTATAAAACAAATTATAATATTGTAAAAAATAAATAACCCAAAACAATAAAATATGAAAACAGATAAATCTAGAAGATCATTTTTCGCGACGTTAGCATTAGGTGTTAGCGCCTCTGCTTTTCCAATGATGGTAAAAGAATTTAATAAAATGGAAAATATTCCAGAGCTAAAAAATATTGATGTAACAGAAGCTGATGCTTGGTTTATTAATAATATTAAAGGAAATCATAGAATTGCCTATGATGGAAGCACTCCTCATAATGGATTACCAATTATATGGAACTGGGCATTTTACAAATCAAATAATCAAACAGGTTCGCCTGATAGTGATATTACTGCTATGACAGTCCTTCGTCACACAGCAATCGCTTATGCATTTAATTCAGATATATGGAATAAATATCCAATCGGCAGGGTTTTTGGGATAAATGACAACTCAACCGGAAAACCATCACTTAGAAATACAGTTTATGAACCTCAAGAAGGTGATTTTCCTCCTTTAGGAATAGATGGAATTAAAAGAATGCAAGAAAGAGGAGCCTTATTTTGTGTTTGTAATTTAGCTATAGGTGTTTATAGCGGAGTAATTGCAAATCAAATGCAGTTGAACCCTAAAGTTGTACAAGAAGAAATGATAGCTGGGATTCTCCCTGGAATTCAATTAGTTCCTTCGGGAGTCTGGGCCTTGGGTAGAGCCCAAGAAAATGGCTGTGGTTATATTTTTGCCGGTAACTAACTAATAGTTTTATTATAATTGAAATACTTTAAATATTGGGATTTTTAAAAATTAAGGATAGTTAAAATTAATTTAAATGTATATTTGTACAAAATAAAGTTTTAGAAATTGAAACTTAAACGCGTTGTGTGTTGTAAAGCTAAATTAGCTTGCAACTAATGAGAAGCTTTCCCTTAAAAAGGAAGGCTTTTTAGTTTAAGCTCTTTAGTTCAAAACTTGCTTTTCTCTCAGTACTAGAATTTGTTCCTATGAATAGCTCAAAATCGCCAATTTCAGATTCCCAAATATTTCTTGGACTGTAATATTCCAACATTTTACTGTTGATTTTGAAACTAATATTTTTGGTTTCACCTGGATTAAGATCAATCATTTTAAATCCCTTCAATTCTTTGACAGGTCTTGTTGAACTTGCAAACTTATCCCTTATGTATAATTGAACTACTTCTTTTCCTTTTAATTTTCCTGTATTAGTAAGTTTTATTGAGGCAGTCAATTCATCATTTTTTTTCATTAATGTATTTTTACTTAATTTGATATTTGAATATTCAAAAGAAGTATAACTTAAACCAAATCCAAAAGGATATAAAGCAGTATTTTTTTCATCCTGATAATGTGACCAAAATACACTTCCCGCATCTTCACCATCTGCGCCCGGCCGTCCAGTACTCTTATGATTGTAATAGATAGGTATCTGTCCAACACTTCTGGGAAAACTCATCGGAAGTTTGCCGCTAGGGTTATAATCCCCATAGATTACCTGAGAAATAGCGTGTCCACTTTGAGTTCCCAAATGCCATGACTCAATTATGGCAGGAATATTTTGACTAGACCAATCTAGAGTTAATGGTCTTCCATTCATTAAGACTAGAACAATATTAGAATTTACTTTATGAATTTCCTCAAGTAGTTCTTGTTGAAATCCTGGCAGGTCAAGATTTGCTCTACTTCTACCCTCTCCTGACTGAAAACCATATTCTCCCAAAACCATTATTACAACATCAGCTTTTTTAGCTACTTCTTTGGCTTCTAGAATTCCAGTTTTATCAGTATTATTAATTTGTACCTCTTCATGGAAACCATCTGGAATTTTATTTACAAGTCTTATTCCTTGGGAATGGGTAATTTCATTTCCGGTATAATGGGATAACCCCTCCAAAACAGAAACTGCAGTATTGTTGTCTGCCGCAACTCTCCAATTTCCAAGAGGGCTATTTTTATCTGCTGCTAATGGACCAATTAACGCTATTTTTTGCCCATTTTTTTTTAATGGAAGAAGTTTTTTATTATTTTTTAATAGAACTATAGATTTTTTTGCCATTTCTAATGCTCCGTCCATTATTTCTTTAGATCCGGTAATTTTTTTCTCTCTAACTAAATCACAATATCTGTATGGATCATCAAAAAGTCCTAATTCAAATTTAACAAGTAAAATTCTTCTGACTGCATCATCAATTTGTTCAATATTAATTTTACCTTCATTAATTAAATTACTCAACTCCTCTATATAAATAGTGGATTCCATATCCATATCAGAACCACCATTTAAAGCCAACTCTCCTGCATGTTTCCTGTTCTTTGCATAACCATGATCCATCATTTCCCTTAAAGACCCCCAATCTGAAACTATGAATCCCTTGAACCCCCATTGTTTTTTTAAAATTTCCCTTTGTAAATAAGAATCTGCTGTAACCGGAATTCCGTTAAGCTCAGTAAAACCATTCATAAAAGTTTTAACACCCGCATCAACAGCAGCTTTGAATGGAGGTAAAACTATGTTATGTAGAGTACTCAATCCAATGTCAACTGTGTTATAATCCCGACCAGATTCAACAAAGCCGTAGGCTGCAAAGTGTTTTGCACATGCAGCCACAGTAGATGGAGATGAAAGATCATTACCTTGAAACCCTTTGACTCTAGCTGCAGCAACAAGACTGCCTAAAAACGGATCTTCTCCAGCCCCTTCCATTACTCTTCCCCATCTTGCATCTCTTGATATATCAACCATAGGAGCAAATGTCCAATTAATTCCAGCAGCTGAGGCTTCTTTTGCACCAAGTGAGGCTGAATTTTGGATTTCATTTAGATCCCAACTAGCAGATTCAGCTAATGGAATTGGTGCAATTGTTTTATAACCATGAATTAAATCAAAACCAAAAATTAAAGGGATACCTAATCTAGTTTCTTCTACAGCAATTTTTTGGAATGCCCTAACTTCGTTGACTCCCCTTACATTTAACATAGAGCCTACTAAACCATTTTTTAAATTATCGTATTTCTTTTTTGCATCTCCTCCGCTTGGACTTGGACCTGTAGCGTCATAAAAACCATTGTATTGATTCATTTGCCCGATTTTCTCCTCCAAAGTCATTTTTTTCAGTAGATTCTCTACATCCTTACTATAATCTTTTTGAGATTGAATATTATTTATGAATCCAAAAGTGAAAATTAATATTAATAGGAATTTCTTCATGATTTTTATTGATAAACCCTAACATAATCAATTTCCATTGTCGCTGACTCAAAATCTGGATCAATATTATTATCAGTCCAAGTTCCACCCATTGCAACATTTAATATCAAAAAGAAAGGTTTCCAAAAAGGCATATCATAATTTGTTGTGAATTGATGATGTCTAACATCGTCAACAAAAAATTCTAGCAGACCGATTGACCATTTAACCTTATAAACATGGAATTCAGATGATTCATTTTCGATTTGCTGTTCGCCCCTAACATAGTAGTGGTCACCGTTTGCGTTTGGTAGGTGTACTGCAGATGAGACTAACCCTGGATCTTTATCACCATGCTCCATTATGTCAATCTCGCCACATGCAGGCCATCCGAGGGTTGCGTGATCAACTCCTAGCATCCATATTGCTGGCCAAGTACCTTGTCCCTGAGGGAGTTTTGCTCTAACATGTACTTCACCATATGTAAAATCAAATAAATTTTGGGTAGTCATTCTTGCTGATGTATATTTCTTATTTTCATAATCCTCTCTTAGAGCAATAATTTTTAAAACACCATCTTCAACAACTGAGTTTTCTCTTCTATCTGTATAATACTGATCTTCTTGGTTCCACCAACTTCCGTTATTTGGGGGAACAGTTTCTAAAAACCAATTTTCTTCAGATGGAGCTCCATCTAAATCAAATTCATCGGACCAAATTAGACAAGGATCACAACTTGGAGTTGTTGGGGAAGTTTGAGAATTATTTAAGTTATCATTTGTAATCGTTGATTCTTCAATGTTATTTTGACTTTCACTTTTTGAACATCCAATACAATTTATTAAAGCAAAACAGAGTAATATTTTTTTCACAAAAAAATTTTTATATGCGCAAATATATATAATATTTCAGAACGTTTTTTCAACATTTGTATATTTATATCAAAATATTAAGGATGAAAATAAGTAGTAATTTAAAAGTGTTTTTTTTTCGAATTGGCCTTGTTTTTATTTTTTATATGTTATCTCGATGGCTTTTTGTTTTTTTCAATAATGATATTTTTAATTTAGGTAGTTTCTCTGAATTATTAAGGTTAAGTTTCTATGGAATTAAATTTGATTTAGCGGCTATAATATATATGTTGAGTATTTTTATAATACTTTCATTTCTACCAGGAAATAATTTTTTCAATTATAGATATAAAAAACTTACTCGATTTTTTTATTTTTTTGGGAGTCTTATTGGATTGGGATTAAATTTTATTGATTTTGCATATTATCGATTTAATTTGATGAGAATTAATTCTACAGTTCTTGAAGTAATTCAAAATGAACAAAACAAAGCAAAATTAACCTACCATTTTTTTATTGAATATTTCCATTTAGTTTTTTTATTTTTTCTATTTTCTTTTGTTTGGATTTACTTGTACAATTTATTTGATATAAAAAAACAAGAAATTAAACCTTCTTTTTCTTATTGGATAAAATCCATCATTCTTTTTTTTGTTGTACTAGTACTCTGCATTGCAGGAGTGAGAGGGGACCTAAAAAAAAGTACAAGACCAATTACATTAATTCATGCAATGGAAAACTTAAATAATCCCAAAAAGGCAGATATAATATTGAACTCGACTTTTACAGTAATTAGAACTATTGGAAAGAATAGTTTTAAAAAGACTAATATATACTCTGAAGATGAAATAAAAAAAGTAATAAAACCTATTAAATTCTATCATAAAAATGATAACTATGATAATATTAAAAATTTAGAAAAAAACAAT
>NZQU01000068.1 GCA_002696025.1 Crocinitomicaceae bacterium | reverse complement strand
TCCTGTTAGAGATTCTTTTGCAGAAATCTTTAGTTTTTTATAGATCATACTTTTTCTAGATACACCAATTAGTATAGGGTTTTCAAGAGGTAAAAGCGCATCCAGATGTTTGGCAAGTTCATGATTCTGTTCTAATGTTTTCCCAAAACCAAATCCTGGATCTAAAATAATATCATTCAAGCCTTTTTCTTTAAGTTCTTTTGTTTTTTGTGAAAAAAAACGAATAGCATCCATACTTATATTTTCATTGATATTAATTGCTTTATTTCTGTTATAGGTTAAAATATATGGCAATTTATGCTTTACCGCTACATCAATAATCTTTGGATCATCATTATATGCAGTAACATCATTAATAATATCAATTCCATGTTCTGCACATTTAGAAGCAATTTCAGATCTACTTGTATCAATTGAAATAATTGCTTTTGGAAATTCTTTTCTTAGTTCTTTGATTGCTGGTAAAACTCTTTGTTCCTCTTCTTTTACACTTGGTAGTTTAGAGCCTGGCCTTGTTGATGCTCCTCCAATATCTAGAATGTCTGCACCATCAATAATCATTTGCTCTGCAGTCTTAATAATGTCTTTAATTTTTAGCTGTCGACTATCTTTATAAAAAGAATCGGGTGTACAATTAATTATTCCCATTATCTTTGGGCGGTTCAATTCAAACAATTGACCTTTAATGTTAATTGTTGATTGTTTTCGAAATGTAGTGTTGTGTAATTCTAACATATATAAAAATGGAAAATACGAGTGTTGAGTATACAAAAATAATGAATGTTTGCCGAGAAACTTTCCAAAAGAAAACGGAAGACTATGGAACTTCATGGAGGATACTGAGGCCCAGCTCTTTAACGGATCAAATTTTTATAAAAGCACAAAGAATTAGAACCGTTCAGGAAACAGGAGAAAATAAAGTTGGGGAAACATTTGAGGATGCATTTATGGCAATTGTTAATTATTGTATTATGGCGATTATTCAAGTTCGAGATAAACGAGACATGAATGAACCTTTGTCCACAAATGATGCAATTTCTAAATATGATACTTGTGCAAAAGAAGCATTTGAATTAATGGAGAAAAAAAATCATGATTATGGCGCTGCATGGTTGGATATGCGAGTGAGCTCAATTACCGATTTAATTTTAACAAAAATCTTAAGAATTAAACAAATTGAGGACAATAAAGGAAAAACAATCGCAAGTGAAGGCTCTGAGGGTAATTATTTTGACATGCTTAATTATTCTGTATTTGCTCTTATTTTACTTAAAAATAAAGGTTAATTATTTGTTAATTATAATTTGATCGCCAACTCTTTTCATAAATTTAGTTTTCCAAATCATTATTTATGAGCAAAATCAAAAATATTTTACCTTGGTCTTTTCGGATCATTATTTCTTTTCTTTTTTTATTATCAGCGATTGCCAAATTATATCCATCTCCAGATATGGGTATTTATTTATTTGAAATCAAACAGCTTGTTCCTCTGGGTATAGATATTTGTTATGCGCCATATTTTTCTAGATTTTTAATAGCAACTGAAGTTGCCATTGGTATTGCAATTTTACAACCTCATTTTTTAAAAAGATTTGTAGTTCCTGTTGCAACATTAATGTTGATTGTATTTTCAATTCATTTAACGTATACTATTTTTTCAGCTGGAAACTCAGGCAATTGTGGGTGTTTTGGAGAACTTATCCCGATGTCTCCATTTCAAGCATTGGTAAAAAATATTATTGGTATAGCTTTGCTTGTCTATTTGTATTTTAATTGCTCAGACAGAGAAAAAGGAAAAAATAGTTTCTCGCTTTTATCACTATTATATATTGGGATTACACTATTAATGTTTCTTCTTTTGCCATTTTGCCCATGCTCCTGTAATTCAGATTCAAAGGAGGTGATCATTAAAGATGATGCTATTGATTTAAGTCATGACAGTGTAATTGTATCTGATTCAATTTCAAAAACTGATACAATTATTAAAAAACCAATTGATATTAAAGATCTTGGACCTAAGAAAAGACGATCAAAATACAGACAGCATGTTAGAGGAATTGATGAAGGGAAAAAAATACTTTGTTTCTTTTCTCCTGGATGTGGTCATTGTCAGGATGCTGTTATAGAGATTGGCAAGCTGTCAAAACAAAGAAAAGATTTTCCTGAAGTTTATATAATTTTTATGGATGAAGAAGCAGAAAAAATACCTCAGTTTATAAAAAAATCAGGAAGAAAATTCTCGTATAAAAAAATGGACATAGCAAGTTTTTATGGTCTTATGGGGACAACTAAAGACACACCAGGTGTTGTTTATTTGTGGAATGGAAACGTAAGGGCCTTTTTTGATGGTCCAATTGAAAGCAGTAAAAGTGCATTTACTTCTAAAAAATTGCTTAAAGCTTTAGATAAAAAAAAGTAGATTTGCAATCCTAAAATAGCTACTATGAGAAAAAAGGTACTTGCAGGAAATTGGAAAATGAATTTAAATTCGAATCAATCATCTGTTCTCTTTTCAGAAATTACATCTTCTTTTATTGATAATAGTTACTTGAAAATCATTGTTTTTCCTCCATTTTTATATACAAAAGATTTATTAAGCATTGATTCTAATGTTTCTATTGGTGTTCAAAATTTTCATCCAGAATCAAATGGTGCGTATACAGGAGAAGTTTCGGTATCTCAAATAAAAGACATTGGTGTAACTCATACATTAGTGGGGCACAGTGAAAGAAGAACACTTTTTAATGAATCAGATGATTTTTTAAAACAAAAGGTTGATGCTGCGTTAAAAAATAATATTGAGGTGATTTTTTGTTGTGGAGAATCTATAGAGATTAGAGAAAGTGCCAATCCTGAGGATTTTGTTACAAAACAATTACATTCGAGCTTGTTTCATCTTTCAAAAGAAGAAATTCAAAAATGTATGATTGCTTATGAGCCAATTTGGGCAATTGGAACTGGTAAGGTTGCCAATGAAGATCAAATATCAAAAATGCATACTGCTATTAGAAATGAAATTAAAAGTAAGTATGATGAAGAAACCGCAAATCAAATCTCTATTTTATATGGAGGCAGCTGTAAACCGTCAAATGCCAAAGCAATTTTTTCTTGTGAAAATGTTGATGGAGGTTTGATTGGTGGAGCTTCTTTAGACTCAAATTCTTTTGTTGAATTATCCAATTGTTTCTAGGATGGATTATATTGAGTTGGATTTGCATATAACCCCAAATAAACCCTGGGTAGATATAGCAATAGCTAATTTGGCAGAGCTTGGTTTTGATAGTTTTGTTGAAAATGAAAATGGACTTCTAGCTTATATTCCAAAAAATAATTTTGATGAATCTATTGTTAATGAAATATTAATTGACATAATGGATGTTGAGGTAGTTTATCAATCATCTACTCGTTTGATCCCACATCAAAACTGGAATGCAACTTGGGAGTCTGAATTTGAACCTGTTCATGTTGCAGATAAACTATCAATTTTAGCGCCTTTTCATGAAAAAAAAGATGCAAATGATATGCAAATTGAAATCATGCCAAAAATGTCATTTGGAACCGGTCATCATGAAACTACGCAGATTATGTGTGAACAAATGTTTGACGTAAATTTTCATGAAAAAAAAGTTTTGGATATGGGAGCTGGAACAGGTGTTCTCGCAATACTGGCGGAAAAACTGGGGTCTAAAAACATTTTAGCAGTTGACATAGAAGATTGGTCTGCTGAAAATATTGTTGAAAATAGCCATAGAAATGATTGTTCATATATAGAATCTAGATGTGGTGATATTGATTGTATTTCTGAAAATGGTTTTGATATTATATTGGCAAATATCAATAGAAATATATTGCTTTCTCAGCTGCCTGTGTATTCCTCTAAAATTAAAAAAGGTGGCACATTGATGCTTAGTGGATTTTTGGAGGGAGATGTTGATATATTGACCAATGAGGCTTCTAATAATGGATTTGAATTTCTAGGCAAAAAAAACAAAGATGTTTGGTTCTCTCTGGTCTTTAAAAAACGGTGATTATATTATTTAAAATTAGTCATATAGCTGGTATCTGTAAGAGACTTTAAAAAAGCAATAAGCTGGTCCTTTTCTTTTGTGCTAATTTCAAATGGTTTGATGATTGAATTTTGGTTTTTATGTTGATTTCCACCTTTTGCATAATGATCTATAATATGTTCGAGTTTATCATAGCTACCATCATGCATATATGGGAAGGTTAATTCTATATTTCTTAGTGATGGGATCTTAAATTTTCCGATATCAGATGAGTCATTATGTATTCTAAATCTTCCTTTGTCATCATTGTATTTTTTGAGAAGTCCGTTGTTTGCAGCCTCATGAGTTGTAAAATGAGGAGGGGTATGGCATGATGTGCAATATAATTTTTCAGAAAACAGTTTAAGTCCTTTCTTTTCTTTTTTACTTAATGCATTTTTATTTCCATTTTTAAACTGATCATATCTTGAATTCATTGATATTAATGTTCTTTCAAATGCTGAGATACTTCTCGTTAATACCCATGCATCAAAATCTCTATTAAATACTTTTTTTGCCAATCGTTGATATTTAGATATAGATCTGAGTTTAGGAATTAATTCCTTCATATTCATATTCATTTCTGTATGTTCTTGAATGGGAACAATAACTTGCATTTCCAGAGTAGGTATATGAGCGTCAAACATTACTGTTTTTAGAAAAGTAGCATTTAATAATGAAGGTGAATTTCGTTGTGTAATTTGATTGTTTACACCTTTGCTTTTTTTAAGTCTATCGGTAAAGGCAAATGAGGGATTGTGACAAGTAGCACAAGAAACAGTGTTGTCATTTGAAAGTCGAGTGTCAAAAAAAAGCATTCTTCCCAATGCAACTTTTTCTGGACTGTATTTGTTGTCTGATGGCTCAGGAGTTTCAATAGAATATGTAGCGCTTTCAGTTTGTCTACAGGTATATAAAAAAGTGCTGATTAATAGAAGAAATAAAAAATGTTTTTTTGATTTGAGCATCAAAATAAAACGATATTTAATCCAGAAATGGGCAGGCCATTTTTGTTATATATTTTTAAAATATACTTACCTGGCGCTTGGTTTTTTAATGTAATTAGGTCGTTTGAATGCACACCTATTTTTTCTTTGACAAGCCGTCCATCATTTGAAAAAACTTGAATTTTGTATGCATCAGCAATTTCTTTCCATTGAACAACAGCGTTATTGTTATCAAAAAAGTAGAATAATTCTCCTGTTTTTTGTTGGTCAATAATTTGGGCATTTGCAGCTTGAGTAAAAACAGATTCTGCAGATACATTGTTAAGTAATTGTTGGTTCGGTCCATTTGATCCATGAAGTACGCCAACAGATGAAAGCGAAATGTTTTTAAGCCATTGCTCTATATTACATTGAAGGTAGACATCAATTCTGTTATTATTTGTATTCGTTTGAATAATTGGCATTAAAGAAACGCTTTGTTGATTTTGATTGCCTAAATTATGAAGCTCAAAATAAGTCTCGGGTGTTCCATCATTATCATTGTCTATATTTCCTCCAATAATCATATGCATATATCCTGTTGACCATCCCCAATACATGGATGGAGATTGAAAACTTAGAGGGTGTGATAAAGGAAATGATGAAATATCTTGTGAATTTGAACCTGAAATGGTGTTATATCTGGACGGTACTCCCATAGTAAATTCAATTTCTTCAATTGCGTTTAAGTTTAGTAATCCTAATGAAATAGTGAAGTTATCAGGTTCTATTATGTATATATGACTGCTATCTAAAAGACTTGTATTATTGCCTCCATCATGAGTTAAGGTAATGTCAGAAATATAATAATCAAAATGGTCTATATTAAATGATTTTCCATTTAAACCATTGTAATTTGTATTTATATTGAAGTTTGCATTGTTTACATTAGGAACCAAGTGAATGAACACTTCTTTTTGAGAAAAAACAGAAAAAGAAAGTGAGAGAAGGAAATAGAAAAATAGAGTCTTTTGCATTATTTTTTCTTTGCAAGATACAAAATTTCACTTTTTTGCAAACAATATTGATCGATTTCATCACTATTAAATAAATCTGTAACTGGAAATTGTTCTACCTCAAAACCAGCTTTTTCAAGCCAATTTGGATAATCTTTTCCAAACAAACGAAGGTGGTCTTTTTGCCAGAAATGTTTTTCTCGTTCTTCAGGGCTTGTTATACTAGCGTCTTCATAAGTATTTTCTCTTTCATGATCCTGTGGAACTTGCATAATTGCCCAGCCATTTGGTTTCATCACTCTATAAAGCTCTGACATACACTGAATAGGGTCTTGAACATGCTCCATTACATGGTTGCAAAAAACAACATCAAAACGATTTTCTTCAAGAGGAATATCATGCAGATCAAAATGAATGTCTGCTATTGGAGATTCTAAATCTCCAGTAAGATAATTTAAGTTTTTTTGTTTTTTAAATAAGGGTAAAAAACATTGTTCTGGTGCAATATGTAATAAGTCAAGTTTATCTGATGTGAAGAAATTTGTTTTGCTTTGCAAAAAAAGCCACATCAAACGATGTCTCTCTAGTGTTAAATCATGAGGACATAAAACATTTTTTCTATGAGCTACATCTGAACCATAAGAAAGAAATTTAGAAAAAGTATTTCCACAAACAGGGCATTTTACCTTGTTTCCTCTGTATAAAATAGGAGCTACGAGTTTAAAAGGATAACTAAGCCTGATTAGTAGAGGTCTAGGAAGTGTATTTAATAGATATTTATATAATCCCATATAGATAACAAAAGTAAGTAATAATAGTCTTTTATGATTATTTTTGCTAGTAAATTACAAGAACATGAAATATTTGATTTTATTATTATTTATGATAGCCAACAATATTGCCACTTCTCAAGAAAAAATCAAGGAACCAACTCCTCAAGTCAAGAATAAAGAACTCTCTATTCACAACCACATAAGAATAGATCCATATTATTGGATGAATGAGCGTGATTCTAAGCCTGTATTAAAGTATTTAGAAGAAGAAAACGAATATGCAAAGTCATATTTTAATCCTTTGAAAAATACCATTGATGAATTAATGAATGAATTTGATCAAAGAATTGATCCCAATGAACAAACCCCGCCATTTGTTTTAAATAAAAAAACATATCAAATAAGAAGCGAAGAAGGTTTAGATTATACTAAGGTGTTTCAGCTTAATTCAAAAAAAGAAAAATTGTTTCTTGATGAAAATGAAAGAGCAAATGGTCACAAATTTTACCAACTTGCAGATTGGTCACCATCTCCAAATAATAAATTGTTAGCCCTTTGTGAGGATTTCGTTGGCAGAAGAAATTATACAATCAGCTTTAGACATAATAAAAGCGGAGATTTCTTAGATGATAAAATCAACAATACAAGTGGTTCATTAGTATGGGCAAATGACAATAAAACTGTTTTTTATGTGAAAAGTGATCCACAAACATTAAGAGATTTTCAGGTTTACAGGCACGTTATAGGTGATGATATTAAAAATGATGTATTGGTTTATCAGGAAGATGATGATACCTATGGTGTTTCTATAGGGAAATCAAAGTCAAAACAGTATATCATGATTTATTCATATAGCACTTTGACCTCTGAATTAAGACTTTTAGATGCTGACCACCCTAAAAATGATTTTAAAGTTTTTTTAAAAAGAAAAAAAGGTCATTTGTACTCTGTAGCTTCACATAAAGATGGATTTTATATTTTGTCAAATCATAATGCAAAAAATGGGAAATTGCTTTTTTCAAAAGAATTTCCTGAAAGTTTGAATTCTTGTTCTGTTTATTTAAAACACGATCCAAAAGTTTTGTTGGAAGATATTCAAGCCTTTAAAAATCATTTAATTGTTATGCAAAGATCTGAGGGACTTAAGAAAATTAGATTATTTTCTTTATCAGACAAAAAACAAAGGATTAGCGAGTACATAGATTCTTATGAGGAAACATATTCTATGGGCTTAGCCTTTAATGATGATTACAATGCTTCAAATTTTTATTATAGATATGTGTCCTTAACCACACCTAGTACCATTTATTCTTTTTCATTTAAATCTAGAGAAAAAAAAATTTGGCATCAGAGACTGTTAAAAGATAAAAGTTTTAGTCCATTAAATTACGAGTCTAAAAGAGTTTGGGCAATGGCCAATGACGGCACTCAAATCCCAGTTAGTATATTGTATAAAAAAGGAACAGACCTTTCTAAAGCACCATGTTTACTTTATGGTTATGGTTCTTATGGATATACCATACCAGATTATTTTAGTGCCACTAGAATGAGTTTGATAGACCGTGGTTTCGTCTTCGCCTTGGCTCATATTCGAGGAGGCAAATACATGGGAGAAGATTGGTATACAAACGGAAAATATAAGAAGAAAATAAACACTTTTACAGATTTTATAAATGTTGCTGAACACCTAGGTAATATGGGATATTGTGATAAAAACAGTATTTATGCTCAAGGAGGAAGTGCTGGTGGACTATTAATGGGTGCTGTTATGAATATGGCCCCTTATCTTTGGAAAGGCATAATTTCACAGGTCCCATTTGTTGATGTTGTCACAACAATGTTAGATGAATCAATCCCTTTAACTACAGGTGAATTTGATGAATGGGGTAACCCTAAAGATCTAGATTATTATACATATATGCTTAAGTATTCACCCTATGATAATATCCGAAATATGAATTACCCGGCATTATATGTGACAACTGGATATCATGATTCGCAAGTTCAGTATTGGGAACCTGCTAAATGGGTGGCTAAAATTCGTTCAATGCGAACCAATAAAAATCCTTTGATTTTTGAATGTACAATGGAGGCAGGTCAT
>NZQU01000067.1 GCA_002696025.1 Crocinitomicaceae bacterium | reverse complement strand
TTTGCTGGGTTTCAAGGTCTAAATATGAAGTGTTTGCAAATGTTGGCGTACAAGCAGCGTTGATAGAGCTTTCGTCTAAAAAAACAACGGTTCCCGGGTTGTAAAATAGCCCTGCACCATCAGTTATGAGACCAGTGCCTGCACTTCCCATACCTTGTTGTTTCTGACCTTGAAGGTTAACTTGAAATCCTTGAGAAACAATTTTTTTGAATGGCAGTAAAGAGAAAAAAAACAGAACCAATATATAATGGTTGAAAGTTGTGTTTCTAGTTTTGATAATGGTCATAAGCAATAAAAATAGTTTTATTTTTTTTCAATTTCAAGCAAAAAATATCTTTTGTATAAATTTAAAATGTCGTGTGGATAAAAGATTTTTTAAAAAAGGCACAACATTTGATATATTTATACGTCTATATCACACAATGAAAAAGGTACTTTTTATATGGTTTTTCTTTTCTTGCTTTTCGGCAGGTGCTTCTCATATAATTGGTGGTGATATATATTATGATTATTTAGGGTCTAATCAGTATAAGTTTTATTTGACTTTATATAGAGATTGTAATTCATCTGGAGCTCAATTTGATAATCCTTTGTATTTGTCTGTTTATACACAAAATGGAACACCACCGATGTCTTATTCATTGTTTCAAAATTTGACTGTTGGTTTTCCTGGAAGTGCCTTACTACCTATTCAATTCAATAATCCATGTGCAACACCTCCAACCAATATCTGTGCTGAAAAAGCTGTTTATGAAACAGTAATCAACCTCCCGCCAATACCTGGTGGATATACGGTTACCTATCAAAGATGTTGTCGTGGGCCTAATGTTACAAATATTGTTCAGCCTGATGATACTGGCCTTACCCTTACAACACACGTCCCTGGAGTAGCAACAGGCTTCACAAATAACAGCAGCCCTAGATTTACCAATTATCCCCCGATTTTGTTATGTAATAATGATAATTTATTTTTTGACCATGTAGCTGTAGATCCTGATGGAGATGATTTGGTTTATTCTCTAGTCACTCCATATTCAGGTGCTACGGGTATAAATCCAGCTCCAAATCCATCACCACCACCACCATATCAACCAGTAATATGGAATGGTGCTTTTAATGCTGCAAGTCCACTTGGACCTGGCTCTGTAACTTCAATTGACCCGAGTACTGGAATGTTAAATGTAATCCCAAATATGTTGGGTTTATTTGTTGTAGGTGTTCGTGTTGAAGAGTATAGAAATGGCACATTGGTTGGAGAAACAGTTCGAGATTTTTTATTTAGAGTTTTTGATTGCAATATTGTGATGCAAGCAATACTTCCTGCTTATGAGCAATTGCCCACTTTTGTTTCGTATTGTCAAGGTTTATCAGTAGATTTTGTTAATAATTCGTTTGGAGGAACCAATTATTTGTGGGATTTTGGTGATGGAAATTCATCAACTGCTTTTGCTCCAACACATACGTATGCTTCTCCTGGAACTTATCAAGTTTCTTTAGTTGTTAATCCGGGATGGAACTGTACGGATACTGCATTTATGACGGTTATTGTAAACAATCCGTTTACTGTTTCTTGGACTGCTCAAGATTCTTTATGTATAGTTGACAATAGTTTTGATTTTGCAGTTCAAACAAATATCAATAATGCCAATTTTGATTGGACTTTTGACAATACTTCTTCGGTGCTAACTGGTAATGGTCTTCAGATACCTGGAGTTTCTTTTTCAACACCTGGTTATCATGTTGTTACTGTTACGGGGGACAATTTAGATTGTCAGACTGATTATACGGATTCTGTTTTTATTTTTGACATTCCTGTTGCTGAAATTGAATTGCCGCCAGAAATTCAATGTGAGGGATTAAGTATTCCGTTTGGAAATAATTCAACAGGAGCGATTGATTACCTTTGGGATTTTGGCGTAACAGGAATTACAACAGATATAAGTACTATAAATGAGCCAAGTTATTTATATCCAACATCAGGAAATTATACAGTGATGCTCATTGCAAGTTCTTCTCCTATTTGTGCAGATACTGCTTATGCAAACATTAATGTTAATGAAGACTTGATTCTTTCATTTACACATTCGGACTCATTGTGTATTGTTAATAATAGTTATGATTTTGTTGGTTCTGCATCAGGGCCACCAAATTTATCTTTTGAATGGGATTTTGGCCCTTTTGCAACACCAAGTAGTGCTTCGCACCTTAATGTTTCAAATGTTGTTTACCAACAAGCAGGCCTTTTCCCAGTTCAACTAAAAGCCACTTATGATATTTGTTCAGACTCAGTTGCTTCCACCGTTTTTGTTTATGCAGAACCTCAAATTGATTTTGCCTATGTCAATTCATTACAGTGTGCTCCATCTACAGCTTCTTTTATTAATATGAGTTTCTCAGACACTCCGCCCTCATATTATTGGGATTTTGGTGATGGAGGGAGTTCAAACCTTGAAAATCCATCTCACGTTTATAATGATGTTGGCAATTACAGTGTTGGTTTAACAATGATTACTCACGAGGGTTGTATTGACACATTGTATTTGATGCAACAAGATATAGTCACTGTTTACCCTTCACCAGAAGCAGGATTTATGGTTACACCAGATCAAACTGACATTTGTGATTCAGAAGTTGAATTTATTGATCAATCATTCGGGGCGAGTGAATACTTTTATGTTTTTGATCATTATAATTTTTCATCTACACAAGCTAATTTTTCTCATGAATATACGCTAGCGGGTTCTGATTATCCTATTCAGGTTGTAACTAATGAATATGGGTGCCAAGATACGGCAAGACAAGAGGTGTTTATTGAGCCCTTTACTATTTATGTGCCCAATGCATTTGTCCCAGATGGCGATGCTATAAATGAACTTTTTGGACCCATTACTTCATTTGAAATATTAGAATGGAATTTTCAAATATACAATCGTTTTGGAGAGCTTATCTTTGAAACAGATGATTACAATCATTTTTGGGACGGGAATTATAAAGGTAAAAAATGCCAGGACGGGGTTTATGCTTATGTATTAAAATATAAGTCTTGTGCCAACCCACATAATTTTAAAATGTTAACTGGACACGTATCTTTGATAAAATAATTTTGTCAATTAAACCAACCATTAGTGATTTATGAGGTCATAAATAAAGCCAATGGGTAGTAACTTTGAAAAAACGATCAACATATAAAATTCTTAAAAGAGCACTATGCTCCATATTAAGCATCTGTTTGTGTGTTTTTTCTTTAAATTCTCAACTAGTTGAACCCTTTGATATTCGTTATCAAACCCAACAAAAAGGCGGGATTGTTTTTTTATCAAATGTAAGTGTATCCTGTAATTCAGGCTCTAATTGCTATGGGGCAACCTCTAGTTTTCCAGTTTCTGGGAATACTCAATATGGAAATAATGACTTTATAATGAATTACGTTGATATTGATTCAGATCCTTCAACATACATGTCAACAAGTGATAGTCTTAACCTTCAGACGTGTTCAGAGATATTATGGGCGGGTTTGTATTGGGGCAGCAGGATTGAATCATCAACACCTAATTTCTTTTTAAGGAACCAGATAAAAATAAAATCGGGTTCAGGGAGTTATCAAACCTTATCTGCTGATGAAATGATCGATTTCACAGGCCCATATACTACATCTTATTATGGGTTTAAAAATATAACCAATATAGTCCAATCTAACGGCATTAACTCTAGATATACTTTGGCAGATATGGTTTCAGAAAATGATTATAATTGTTGGGGAGGATGGACTATTGTTGTGGTATATAAAAATGTATCAGAGGCAATGAGAAACTTAACTGTTTTTGATGGTTTTGCCAATATAAGTGATTTTGGTTCTGTGAGTTATCAATCAGTTGACATACCTATTAGTGGTTTTGTGACACCTCCATCAGGCCCTATAAATTTCGAACTTGGAGTTGTGGCTTATGATGGAGATCGCCAATCAACAGGGGATCAAATGAAATTTAACGGAACAGGATCATTTTTAAATGTTCAGGATCAACTTCATAATCCGACAAATTTATTTAACAGCACTATTTCAAATAATGGAATGCTTACACCATTTAGAATCCCATCATATAATAATACACTTGGACAAGATGCCAATATATTTTTACCAGATAACACGTCTTTTGCATATCTGCCAAACAATGCAACATCAGCTGCTATAAGAATTTCTACCGGTGGGGAGTCTATTTTAGCACAGGTTGTCACTTCTGTGATAGATGTTTATGGGCCAGATTTAAGAGCCACAGTATATATTGATGATTTAAATGGTGGAATTGTAAACCCGGGAGATACTCTTGAATATATGATTGTTGGTAAAAACATTGGGTCAGATTTATCTGTAAATACCTTTATTAGTGATACACTTGATATAAGAACAGATTACATACCTGGTTCATTAAAAATATCTAGTGGTCCTAATTCGGGAAGTAAGACAGATCAAATTAATGATGATCAGGGAGAATATGACCCTTTAACAAAGGCTATAACTGTTAGGGTTGGCACTGGTGCAAACGTTATTTCAGGTGGTGGTATGATGAATGATATTATTGGATC
The DNA here is from genome assembly GCA_002696025.1 of Crocinitomicaceae bacterium. Classification (GTDB taxonomy): domain Bacteria; phylum Bacteroidota; class Bacteroidia; order Flavobacteriales_D; family Crocinitomicaceae; genus UBA952. Next base: position 3,888 of record NZQU01000067.1, on the reverse strand, counting down.
AGACAGTACTGTTGTTAAGTACAAAGTGGTTCTTGTTGATGACTGCCTTATTTTACAATGTGACAGTATTTTAGATGATGAAGCTTACATATATGGCACTGGAAATATTTCGGGAAATCAATCCAATAACGGAGGGCTATCAGATCTTTATGATATAAATGGCTGTCCTATTAGCAGTCCCACTCCAATGTTTGTTTCTACAGGATCTTGTCCAAACGTCTTGATATCTAACAATGGGCCTTTATGTGAAGGGGATTCTTTGATATTATCCGTTCCATCAATGAATAACCCTGCAGCTAATAGCATTGCAAATTATCAGTGGAGTGGTCCAAATGGCTTCTCCTCTACTCAGTCTCAAGTGTTAATTAATCCAGCAACTCCGATTAATTCTGGTGTATATGAGTTACAAATGACTTTTGTGGGATTGTCTTGTATTTTGAGTTTTGATTCAGCTACTGTATTCGTAGATGAACAAGCTCTTGCCTCTGGTTTTTTACCTCCAAGTGCATCTTGTGATGGTCTTTCTGTTCAGTTTAATAACGCATCCGTTTCTGCGAATACTTATTATTGGGATTTTGGTGTGCCCAACATTTCTGCTGATACTAGTGTTCTTTTTGAACCTGTTTATACTTATCCTCAGGCTGGAACATATTCTGTGATTCTTATAGCAAATCCATCTTCAGCGTGTTCAGATACCTCAATTTTTGATGTTACAGTAAATGAAGATTTGTTGATTTCAATTAATCATTCTGATTCTCTTTGTGTTGTGGATAATTCTTTTGACTTTTATGCTAATGCATCTGGCCCAGTTAATGCATCTTATGAGTGGGTGTTTAGTGCCAATGCAAATCCATCTTCATCTTCTGATTTAAATGTTTTAGGCGTTCAATTTGACACTTCAGGCGTTTTTCCAATTCAATTTATTGGTAGCTATGACAATTGTTCAGATACAGTATTTAGTTCGGTATTTGTATATGCAGAACCTCAAATTGATTTTGCTTATGTTCATGCATTGCAATGTGCACCTTCTACAGCCTCTTTTATCAATATGAGTCAGTCAGATACTCCACCAACATATTATTGGGATTTTGGTGATGGGGGGAGTTCTTCGGCTGAACATCCGTCTTACTTATATAATAATGTTGGTAATTATAGTGTTGGTTTAACCATGATTACTCATGAGGGATGTATAGATACATTATATTTAATGAAACAAGATCTTGTTTCGGTTTATCCTTCTCCGGAAGCTGGGTTTATGGTAACACCAAGTCAAATAGATATTTGTGATTCGGAAGTTGAGTTTATTGATCAATCTTTTGGGGCCAGTGAATACTTTTATGTTTTTGATCACTATTCTTTCAGTTCTACTCAAGCCAACTTTTCTCATGAATATACTATTTCAGGTTCTGATTATCCTATTCAAGTAGTAGCCAATTCATATGGTTGTAAAGATTCAATTAGAGCACAGGTTTTTGTTGAGCCTTTTTCTTTGTATGTTCCAAACACTTTTGTTCCTGATAATGATGGGGTAAATGATGTTTTTTATTCTGTAACAGATTTTGAAATAACAGAATGGGAATTTAGTATATATAACCGATGGGGATCCCTTGTTTTTACTTCTTTAGAGTATGGCGAATATTGGGATGGCACATACAATGGAGTGATTTGTCCAGACGGAACTTATGCTTATCAAATTAAATACAAGTCTTGTGCAAATCCCAATGCTACAAAACAAATAAATGGACACGTAAACCTTTTAAGGTAAATTTGTGTTATATGTCTTACATGTCTGTTCAACTGTCTCACAAAATTAAATCACTCCCAGATTCTCCTGGTGTTTATCAATTTTTAGACAAAGATCAAAAGATCATATATATAGGAAAAGCTAAAAACTTAAAAAAACGAGTTAAAACTTATTTCAGTAAAAACAATAAATCTTTTAAAACATCCTTAATGATTTCTCATATAGATGATGTGTTAATAACAGTTGTCAATTCTGAAAATGATGCTTTTTTATTAGAAAGAAGCTTAGTTAGACAAAATCAGCCAAAATTCAATATTCAACTTAAAGATGGAAAAACATATCCATGGATTTGCATCAAAAAAGAACCTTTCCCTCGTGTTTTTATGACAAGAAGAGTTAAAAGAGATGGTTCTATTTATTTTGGTCCATATTCTAATGTTAGAATGATGCATACTTTACTTAATTTGATTAAAGATTTGTATTCGTTAAGGACCTGTTCGTTTGATTTGTCTGACTCTAAAATTTCATCTGGTAAGTATAAGGAATGTCTAGAGTTTCATATTGGAAATTGCCATGCGCCTTGCATTGGGGCTCAAACAAGAGAATCTTATCAAGAGGAAATTGATGAAATTCAGCAAATTCTTAATGGAAATTTAGTCGATGTAAAAAAGCTTTTAAAAATAAGAATGGGTAGGGCCGCAGAAGGTGAAAATTTTGAACTCGCTCAAAAATATAAGGAAAGCCTTAACTCACTTGAAGTATATCAGTCAAAATCAATTGTTGTATCGTCTAATATTAGAAAAATAGATGTATTGACTTTTGTGCAAAATGAATTTAATATTTATTACAATTATTTACATATTAAAAATGGAGCCATTATTCATGCGATGACAGGTGAGGCTGATGTTTTTGAGGGTGCTCAAAAACACACCATTTTAGATGGTTTATTAAATGAATTAAGATCTAGGTATAAAAGTGATGCTAAAGATATTATAACTGAAAAAGGCTTTGATTTAAATTCAGAAGAATTTATTTTTCATCATCCACAAAGAGGTGAAAAGAAAAAATTATTAGACTTATCATTGAAAAATCTAAACTATTTTGCATTGCTCCAAAAAAAGAAAGAAGCCAGTAAAACCAAACAAAAGTCATCTGCAGAATTGTTAGAGATTTTAAAAAAAGAGCTTTCTCTTTCAAAACTCCCAATCCATATGGAGTGTTTTGATAATTCTAATTTTCAAGGAACCAATGCAGTATCTGCATGTGTTGTATTTAAAAATGCCAAACCTAATAAAAAAGAATACAGACATTTTAATATAAAAACTGTTGATGGTCCAGATGATTTTGCATCGATGAGGGAGGTTGTCTATAGAAGGTACAGCAGAATGATTAATGAACAGTCGGCTCTTCCAGAAGTAGTAATAATTGATGGGGGTAAGGGTCAATTGAGTTCTGCCTATTCAGCCCTCGAAGAACTGAACATTCAAAATCAAATTTGTTTGATTGGTATAGCAAAAAGGGAAGAAGAACTTTTTTTTCCTAATCAATCAAAACCTCTAATTTTAGATAAAAGGTCAGATGCACTAAAAACACTTCAGCATATGCGAAATGAGGCTCATCGTTTTGGAATTTCACATCACAGAAATAAACGAAGTAAACTAAGCAACACATCTATTTTAGATGATATTCCAGGCATAGGAGATAAGTTAAAAGAACGATTGTTTTTAAAGTTTAAAACAATTGAAAATATTAAAAATGCTGAGTTAGTCGAATTGATAAGTATTGTTGGGGAAAAACGAGCTGCTTTGATTCGTGATTTATTACATTAATACCTTTACAAATCAACATATAACAATCTAATTCTGTTACATTTGCAGTAATTATATTTTTATGAATTTCCTTTTAATTGTATTGGGTTTTGCATTGTTGGTGTTGGGTGGTGACTATTTGCTAAAGTCTGCACTTGGTTTTGCTAATAGGTTTCAAATTCCAAAATTTGTAGTTGGAATGACCGTTGTTTCTTTTGCAACTTCTGCGCCTGAGTTAATAGTTAGTGTTCGATCTGCGCTTAGTGGGCATCCTGACATAGCAATTGGAAATGTTATTGGGTCTAATATTGCAAACTTAGCTTTGGTGCTGTCCAT
>NZQU01000066.1 GCA_002696025.1 Crocinitomicaceae bacterium | reverse complement strand
TTAAGAAGGATTTACCAAAATCATCTTTAATAAATAGAAATCATCTAAAGAAATGAATATAGATAAAAGAGAAATTTTTTGCATAATACCAGCCAGAAAGGGCTCAAAAAGACTAAAAAATAAAAATATTCTTCTCTACAAAAGAAAACCTTTAATATCTCATTCTATTGAGGCTGCCATAAAATCAAATATTTTTAATAAAATTATTGTATCATCTGATTCTCCTAAAATAAAAAAAATATGTAAAAATTACAAACAAGTAATATTTGTTCCAAGAAAAGCTTCACTAGCAAATTCAAAGGCAACTGTCTCAGACGTATGTATTGATATTTTAAATAGTAAAATATTTGAAAAAAAAATGAAATATTTTTGTGTTCTGTATGCTACCTCTCCTCTAAGAAAACCTGCTGATATTAGAAAATGTTTTAAAAATTTAAAATTGAAAAATGTCGATTCAATTATAGCAGTAACAAAATATTATTTTCCTCCATTTCAAGCGTTAATAAAAAAAAATAAATTTCTAAAACCGTTTTTTAAAAATTTAATAAATATAAAATCAAATAAATTTGAAAATAAAATATATGTTGATAATGGAAGCATGTATATGGCCAGAATTAAAACATTTAAAAAGAAAAAAACATTTTATACAAATAAATTAGCTGGATATTATATGAATCAAAATAAATCTATTGATATTGATTATTTATCTGACTACATAAGGCTAATTAAAAACAATTTATGATAAATAATAAATTGTTGATTTTAGGTGTTGGCTCAATTGGGAATAGATACTTTAATATTTTAAAAAATAATAAAAAATTTGTAATTAAAACTTTTGATAAAAAATTAAAATTAAAACCAAATTTTGTTAATTTTACTCAAATTAAAAGTTGGCAAGCGAAATCTGCCTTAATATGTTTGCCTACATACTTACATACATCCTATATAATTAAATTAATTTTTATGGGATATAAATATATTCTTGTAGAAAAACCTATTTCAAACAATTTAAAAAATTTAAAAAAAATAAAAAAACTTATTTCTGAATATAATGTAAAACTATTTGTAGTTACTAATATTAGATATCACCCAGGAATTAGGTTTTTGAAATCAAACATCCACTTAGTTGGAAAGGTTATGTTTGCAAAAGCTTATTTTAATAACAATCAAAAAAATATGTATGGCAAAAGACTTTTAGATCATTATAGTCTCAATCATAAGTATGGAGGTGGAGTCCTATTTGATGCATGTCATGAAATAGATTATCTAAAATTTTTGTTTGGCCCTATTAAAAAATCATATTCTGAAACATTTATGAATAAGCAGCAAACTTCAACACAGATTTTTCATTCAATTATGATACATAAAAAAAAAGTAATTTCTTTTATAAATAATAATTTTTTATCCAGTGTAAAAAAAAGGGGATGTGAAATAACTGGAACAAAAGGTATTTTAAAATGGTCAAGTGTAGGAAAGCCTGGAAACGAAAATATTAATATAATTTTTATTTCAAAAAATAAGACAGTAAAAAAAATTTTCAATTGTAAAAAATTTAATCACAACGAACCTTATATAAAACAAATAGATCAGTTTGAACTTATGAAAAAAAGAAAAAAGTATAATATGTCAAGTTTTGATGATAGTTTAGATACTTTAAGCATAATTTTAAATACAAAGGTTTATGGAATTAAAAAAATCTAAAAAATTTTTAAAAAAAGCTTTGAGATCTATTCCTTTAGCAAGTCAGACATTTAGTAAATCTTATTTACAATACCCAGATGGATTTCCTTTATTTGCCCAAAATGGAAAAGGTGGAAGAATAAAGGATGTAGACGGCAATGAATATGTGGATCTTATTATGGGTTTATTGCCATTAACTCTGGGATATAATGATATAGATGTAAATAAAGCTATAATTAAACAACTCAAATCAGGGATAACTTTTAGTTTACCTACTGTTTTAGAGCATCAGTTATCAGAAAAATTAATTCAAAAAATTCCATCAGCAGAAAAAGTTAGATTTGCAAAAAATGGTACAGATGTTACATCAGGAGCGATTCGATTAGCAAGGGGAATTACCAAAAGAGACAAAATAATAACATGCGGGTACCATGGATGGCAGGACTGGTACATTGGTACTACTTCAAGACATCTTGGTGTACCAAAAAAAGTGAGGAAGTTATCAATCGCTGCAAAATTTAATAATATTAATGATGTTCATAGTATTATAAAAAAAAACAAAGATGAGATTGGAGCAATGATTATTGAACCAATGAGTTTTACAGAACCCAAAAAAGACTATTATAAAGAATTACAATATTTATTAAAAAAAAATAAAATATTATTAATTTTCGATGAAATAATAACTGGTTTTAGATTTTCTGAAGGTGGAGCCCAAAAATATTTTAACATTACTCCTGATTTGTCATGTTTCGGAAAGGGAATGGCAAATGGCATGCCACTTTCAGCTTTAGTAGGAAAGACAAAATATATGAATAAAATGAGTGAAGTATTTTTTTCTGGCACTTTTGGAGGGGAATGTTTATCTCTTGCCGCAAGCATAGCTACTATCAAGAAAATCGAAAAAAAAAATGTTATAAAAAAACTTTGGTCATCTGGCTCACAAATTATTAACCATGTAAATAAAGAAATTAAGAAATATAATTTAGAAAACTTCGTAAATGTAACAGGAAAAGAACCTTGGAGTTTAATAAATTTTAATAGTTCAAAAAAAATTAATAAATTTCAATTAAAGTATATATTTATGAAAAATATGGCTACAAATAGAGTTTTGAGTTTAGGTACCAATAATATTTGTTATGCACATTCAAAAAAAGATATTAGTATTATTAATAAAGCTTACTCAAGTACCTTTAAACTTATAAATGAAATTATTTTTCAAAATCGTAAGTATAATTATAAATCAATAAAACCAATTTTTTCTGTGAGGAAAAATGATTAACTTATTTAAAAAAAAAAATATAACACCGGACATACCAGAGTTATCAAGCTTCGAACAAAATTTGATGAATAAAATTAAAAATATGAGCATGACATCAATTGAAAGACAATTTTCGTTAATTAAATCTGTTCAATATATAGTTAATAACAATATTTATGGGGATATAGTAGAGTGCGGAGTATGGAGAGGAGGCAACATGGTTTTGGTTGCAGAGTTACTGAAAAAATTTAAGGTTTTCAGAAAACTTTGGTTATATGATACTTTTGAAGGAATGACCAAACCATCAAAATTTGATAAATCAAAAAGATCTGGCGCGGCTATAAAAAAATTTTATGATAATAAAATAGGAAAAAATTCATCAGATTGGTGCTTTGCATCAATTGATGAAGTAAAAAAAAATTTGTATAAAACAAGATATCCAAGTGAAAAGATTAAATTTATAAAAGGACCTGTTGAAGAAACTTTAAAAAAAAATAAACCACAAAAAATATCTATACTAAGGCTTGACACGGATTGGTATTCATCTACAAAAAAAGAATTAGAAATTTTATATCCCAAATTAGTAAAAAACGGAGTTATTATTATTGATGATTATGGTCACTGGCAAGGATGTAGAAAAGCTTGCGATGAATACTTTAGAAATAAAAAAATATTGTTTCATAGAATAGATTATACCTGTAGAGTTGGAATAAAAATTTAATTTAATGAATTCTTTCAGAAGAGAATTTATCAACTTTCAAATTGATAAAAATATTCAAAAATTAAGAGGGATCGTTGCAGATTTTGGAGGTTCAAACAATTTAAAATCAAGAACAAAAATAAAATTTACAAATAATATCGATGAGATAATATCAATTAACAAAGATCCTAATAGTCAAGCTCAAGTTATATCAGATTTAAAAAATTTACCTTTCAAAGATGAATATTTTGATAGTTTTTTACTATTAGAAGTTTTAGAACATGTAGAAAATCCAGAACAAATTATCAAAGAAATTTTTAGAGTTTCAAAAAAAGATGCAATAGGATTTGTTTCAATGCCTTTTTTATATCAAATACATATGGCACCCAAAGATTATAGAAGATGGACTAAAGAAAAAATTATTAATGTTTTCGAAAAAAACGATTTTACTATTGATTTTATAATTGAAAATGGAGGCTTGCCATCAGTAATATTTGATTTAATAAGATCCTACATTTTATCTTTAGATAGTAAAAAATATTTAAATAAGTTTAAATTTCTTATTTTAAAGTTTTTGAAACCTTTATTTCAACTGTTAGAAAGAAAAAATTCAAAAACTAACTTAAATATTACAACAGGTTATTTTTTAATTATAAAAAAAAATTAAATGGCAAAAGAAATATACTTGCAGGGCCAAGGACAAAAATGGTCACTAGGAAATGATTTTCAAAATTATAGAAATTTTTTTCCATCTTATGGTTTAAAAATTTCTAAAAGTTTTATTCCGTTCAATAAGATTGTTTATTTATCAAATAAATATACAGCTTGTAAATCTATTTTGCATCATTTGAAAAATAAATTGGTTTTCGATTATTTTCACGGCCATCCAAAAATAAGCCCTGAATTTGAAAATATATTTAAAAACATACAAGAAAACATTCACAAATTTTCTAGGATTAGGGTTTCAAATTCAATAATTGAAAAGTTATTTATTGATCATGGATTAGAAAAGAAGATATCTAAAATTTTTCTTGGAGTAGAAACTGAGAAATTTAAATTTAATTTAAAAACAAAAAATTACTTAAAAGAAAAATTAAAAATATCTAAAAATTCAATTGTCATAGGTTCATTTCAAAAAGATAGTGTTGGTTGGGCAAAATCAAAATCCCCAAAATTAATAAAAGGACCTGATATTTTAATAAAGGCAATTTCTAAAATATATTCTGCGTATGAAAACATATTTATTATCTTGGTTGGTCCTGAACGAGAATACGTAAAACAAGAATTGTCAAATTTAGGAATACCTTTTTGCCACTTTTATGAGGATGAATATTATAATATAATTAAATATTATAGTTTATTGGACTTTTATTTTATTTCATCTAGAGAAGAAGGTGGACCAAAAACTTTATTAGAAGCTATGTCATGTGGAGTACCAGTTATATCAACTCCTGTAGGTCAAGCAAATGATATAATAGACAATTTTAATTCATTTAAATCTGAAACGTTTGAGGCAGATGAAATTAGTTCAATCTTTTTAAATAATATAAAAAAAAAAAATCTTAATGATGTTAAAAATAGAGCAGAAAAAACTGCAAAAATACACGACTTTTCCAATCAAAAAGAAACTTGGAAAAGTTTTTTTTCAATATAATGAAAATTTATATTGATTATAAATTTACCCCAAACCCTTGGGGTGGTGGGAATCAATTTTTAAAAGCATTAAGAAGAGAATTGTTTAGAATTAACAAATATACAAACTTTATAAGTAGAGCGAATACAATTATTGTAAATAGTCACCATTTTTCATATAAATTATTTTTTTTATATTTGATAAAATCAAATTTAAAAATTATTCACAGAATTGATGGTCCCATTTCATTTACAAGAAATAAAAAATTTTCACATATTGATAAATTAATTTATTCTTTTTCTAAAAATTTTTCAGATGGTGTTATTTTTCAATCAAATTGGAGTAAAAATAAAAATTATAAATTAGGTTTTGAAAAAAAAATTAAAAGTACGATTATAAATAATGCTCCTGACAAAAATATTTTTAATAAAAAAAAAAATATTAAAAAAAGTCATAAGATAAAAATAATTTCTACTTCCTGGTCCTCTAACTTAAAAAAAGGTTTTAAATATTTGAAATATTTAGATGATAATTTGAATTTCAATAAATTTGAAATTACATTTGTTGGCAATTGTCCTATCAAGTTTAAAAATATAATAACTATAAATGCAGTTAAAAGTAAAAAACTTGCTAAGATACTTAATAGAAATAATTTTTTTTTAACAGCTAGCAGAAATGATCCATGTTCTAATTCTTTATTAGAGGCTCTTCATTGTGGTTTATATCCTATTTATTTGGATAGCGGAGGTCACAATGAATTAGTTAAAAATCAAGGAATAAAGTTTAGAAGTCGAAAGGAATTGTTAAATAAAATCAAACGTATAAAAAAACCAAAAAACTATATTACTAGGAAAAATTTATTATCTGATATTAATCAAGTAAAAAATCAATATTTAAAATTTATCCGTCTAACTAATACAAATAAGCCAAATTTAATTTTAAGATTTTATAAAATTACCAATTTTTTGATTACACTTTATTATATTAAACTTAAAAATTGGCTTTTATGATAAAATGTATTCAATTAACCATTAAAGATATATTTTTAACTCTTAAAAAAGCTTATGAAATTTTGTATTAACCAAAAACAGCTTCAATTTCTAGAAAACTTAATATATCTATAAACCGTTTAAATTAAATATTTATACATTATATTTTATGAAAAACTTCTTTGATAAATTTATTACAGAAAAAAGAGAGAAATTATTTTTAGATGGATTTGTAATAATAAAAAAGGACGATTTTTTATATAACCAGGAATATAACTCTTCAATATCAGCAATCGATAAAAATAACGAAAATTTTGAACTGCAAGCAAAGCAAAATGGCACATTTACTCTGAAACCTAACATTCAACAAAAACACAAAGAATTTTTTTTGGATAATTTATTTAAAAGTAATATTTATGAATTATCTTGCTTAATAGCTGGCCAAAAACTTTTTTTAACAAATTTTAAACATTTTCTTACAAAAGGATTCACACCCCAACTTGGTTGGCACAGAGACACATATTTTAGAAAAAAAAGATTTCACGGACTTATACCAACTGCATATAAACTTGCAATTTATGCTTCTGACGTTATAGAAAAAGATGGTTGTACAGCTTTTATTAAAGGTAGTCATAGACTAGATTTTAATAGTAAATTTTTTGATTATTATTTAACATATTTCACAAATAGAACTCAAAAAATAAATGTTAAAAAAGGAGATGCGTTATTATTTAATGTTAATATTTTGCACAATAGACTAAAAGCAAAAAAAGCCGATTCAACAAGATCCGTAACTATTTATGGATTTGCATTGTCAAAATTTTATCAACAAAAATATTTTAAAGATCAAAATGAGATAATTATTGATTATTTTAATAATCAATTGGAAAGAAAAATTACATGGTAATATTAATCACAGGCTGTTCAGGCTTCATTGGCTATCATCTAGCTAAAGAAATTTTGAAAAAGAATAAAAAAAATAAAGTTATTGGAATTGATAATATGAATTCTTATTATGATGTTGAATTAAAAAAAGCTAGAAAAAAAAAATTGCAGAGCCTAAAAAATAAAAAAAATTTTATATTTATTAAGGCTGACATACAAAACGAAAAAATAATAAATAAAATATTTTCTAAATATAAATTTGATTTAGTCTACCATTTAGCAGCACAAGCAGGTGTAAGGTTTTCAATCAGTTCTCCAAAGCAATATATTGACTCTAATATTTTAGGTTTTTATAATTTATTAGAATGTGTAAGAAAATATAAAACTAAAAAATTTTTTTTTGCATCCTCAAGTTCAGTTTATGGAAGTAGAAAAAATAATTTATTTTTTAAAGAAGAATTTGATACAGATAAACCCTCTTCATTTTACGCAGCCACAAAAAAAGCTAATGAAATTATGGCATATTCTTATAGCAGCTTGTATAAAATCAATATTATTGGGCTTAGATTTTTTACTGCATATGGTCCTTTTGGAAGACCAGACATGGCTTATTATAAATTTACAAAAAAAATAATAAATAATGAGAAAATTCAACTTTACAATAGAGGTAATCATTTAAGAGATTTCACATATATTGACGACGTAATTAATTCAATAATACTGTTAGAAAAAAATTCTAATAAAATAAAGTCTAAATTTGAAATTTTTAATATTGGAGCTTCAAAACCAACATCATTAATAAAATTCTTAAAAATAATTGAAAAAAAATTAGGAAAAAAGGCTAAAATTCAAAATGTTCCCTTGCAGAAAGGTGATGTTATAAAAACAAAAGCATCAATAAATAAGCTAAAAAAAATAACTGGATATCAACCAAAAATTAAAATTGAAGATGGTTTAGAAAAATTTATTAGGTGGTATACAGAATTTAATAAATGAAAACAATTTTAAGAAAAATAAAAAGTTTTTTTTTAAAAGAAAAATACCCATTATTATCAAGAGACGAATATTTAAGATTATTTAACGAAATTAAAAATGAAAAATCACAAGAAGTTAATCGTATAGAACAGTTAAATGGTTTTTTTATTGAAAAAAATTGGATTGATAATCTGGCATTACATACTCAAATAGTAAAAAAGAAAAGTAAACTAAATTATCATCATGGTAGGCTTCTATATTCTGTATTAAGAAACTATATAAAAGAAAATCCAGAATTAAAATTAATTAATATTTTGGAAACTGGAACTGCCAGAGGATTTTCATCGATGTGTATGTCAAAGGCTTTAAATGACTCCAAAAAAATTGGTAAAGTTTATACAATTGATATAATTCCCAACAATCAAAAGATATTTTGGAATTGTATAGATGATTGGGATGGAAAAAAAACTAGAATTGATCTTCTTAATAAATGGAAAAAAGAATTAGAAAATATAGTTTTTCTAACAGGAGATTGCCAAACTGTACTAAAAAATTTTCACTTAGAAAGAGTAAATTTTGCTTTTTTGGATGCACAGCATGATTATGAAAGTATAATGAATGAATTTAATTTTATTTTTAAAAGACAACAAAAAGGTGACTTGATTATTTTTGATGATGTGAATTTTATTGAGTTTCCAGAAATATCAAAATTTATAAATGAATTAAAAAGTAAAAAAATTTATGATATAAATATAGTTTCTTCCTCAAAAAATAGAAGTTATTGTTTGGCAAAAAAAAATAAATGAAATTAAGCATTGATAGCTTCCCTTATTTTTTTGAACCAAAAATTGGTCCATTAATTTTTTTAAAAAGATTGTCAAAATGTATTCAAAATAATTTTAAAAATATTTCAATTTTATCAAGATATAATCCTAATTATGATATTGGAATTTTTTCAACCATTGATAAATCAATATATAATAAACCGTTTATTATAAGATTAGACGGTCTATTTATAGATAAACAAAATACGAAATATGTATCAAGCGAGGAAAATCATAAAATTTTTAACTCAGTTAATAAAAGTGTAGGTGTAATTTTTGTTAGTGATTATTGTAAAAATATTTATGAAAATCTTTTTGGGAAATTAAATAAACCTTATAAAATAATAAATAATGGAGTTTCACTAGATCAATTTAGAGTAGAAGGAACTAATTTTAGAAATAAACTCAAAATAGATAATAAAAATTTTGTAATATTAGCATCAGCATCTTGGAGAAGACATAAAAGATTAAAAGAAACTATTAAATTTTATAAATTATTAAAAAAAGAAATTTCAAACTTGAATTTAATAATTTTAGGAAAGAATGAATTTGTTTATAAAAATACAGATAAAAGCATCGTTTTTGCTGGCCATGTTAAAGAGAAAGATTTAAATAAATGGTATAGGACTGCAAATTTATATTTGCATCTAGCGTGGATAGAACCTAATTCAAATAGTCAAGCGGAAGCAATTGCGTCTGGTATCCCAACATTATGTGCAAATAATGGTGGAAACTTTGAACTAGTTCAAAAGACAAAAGGTGGAATTGTTAGTAAATGTGATGATAAAGTAAAATATGGATTAATTGATTATTATAACCCACCTGACCCAAACTATGAAATTTTAAGTAAAAATTTTTTTGAGATATATAATAATTATAATTTTTTTAAAAAAAATATCATAAGAAACAATATAGATATTAAATTAAGTGCAGAACAGTATATAAATTTTTGTGATAAAATTATTAAACAAAAGTAATGAATATTAAAGTTTCAATAATTTTATCATTATATAACTCAGAAAAGAC
>NZQU01000065.1 GCA_002696025.1 Crocinitomicaceae bacterium | reverse complement strand
TCATGTAAGGATTTTCCAAGTCCATGACCAACCAACTCCCTAACAACTCCATAACCATGACTTTCTGCATGCTGTTGGATAGCATAACCAATGTCTCCTATTCTATTTCCTGTTCTACAAGCTTTAACTCCAAGATCTAAACATTCTTTAGTTACTGTAAGTAGCTTTTTTACATCTGGCTTTACATCTCCAATTTCAAAAGTGAAAGCATGATCTCCATAGTATCCTTTATATTTTGCACCACAATCGACAGACACAACATCTCCAGATTGAAATGGACGATCAGTAGGCAAACCATGAACAACTTGCTCATTAACTGATACAAGAAGTGTGCTTGGGCAGCCATACAAGCCTTTAAACCCGGGAACAGCATTTTGAGAAATGATGTAATTTTCTGCCAATTGATCTAAATGGAAGGGGGTAATTCCTTCTTCGATATTTTCTGCTATAAGACCAAGCGTACGACTAACAATTTGTGCCGCATCTCTCATTATATCAATTTCCTGAGGGGTTTTATGCCTAATCATTGCTTGATTTTTTTAGCTTTTAAAATAAGATATACCCCAGATAAAACAAGTGGAATACTTAATATTTGACCTGTGTTTAATAAAAGAACAGAATCTCTTGCAGTTTGTCCAATTTTTATAAATTCTACTCCAAATCTTGCCCCAAAAACGAGTACTAAGAAATAACCAAAAACATATCCTGGTTTTTCATACCCTTTTTTCTTCCAATAAAGAAACATAAGAATGAAAAATGCTAACAAATAACAAATAGCCTCATACAATTGAGCCGGATGTCTAGGCGTCAAGTCAATCATTCCAAATTCATTTTGAAATCTCGAAAAACTGAATGCCCAAGGCAAATCCGATGGAACACCAACGATTTCATGGTTGACAAGATTTCCTAATCGAATAAAACAACCTGCTATTGCTATAGGTGCAGAGATTCTATCCAAAACCCAAAAGTAAGGTCTTTTGACGACCTTTTTGGAATATAAATAAAGAGCTATTAAGATAGAAACAACAGCCCCATGGCTAGCCAAACCTCCTTCCCATATTTTAAAAATACTAAGAGGATTAGAAAAATAACCAATCTCACCAGTTGAGGGATCATCAAAATAAGGCCCATAAAAAAGTACATGTCCTAAACGTGCGCCGATAATTATTGAAATCACCATATATAAAACCAATGCATCTAAATATTTTTCATCTAAATTATCTTTTTTAAACATTTTACGAATAACAAAATATCCTAATATTAATCCTGAAACAAATAAAAGACCATATAAATTTGGTGTCCTCCAACCATCGATTAGCTCTGGTGTTACATCCCAATTAACAACTTGATTAAACATTATTTTTTTTATTTATAAAATTTGAATTATTATGATTTATACGTCAACTTTTCGGATCGACCTTTTTTAAATATTTTATTGCTCTTATTAATTCCTTTTCTCAACTTTCTCTGTTCATCAATAGGAAGCTTGATGATTTCAGCACATTCTTTTGAACAACAAGAATCAAATTTAATTTTACATTTTTCACATTGAATAAAAAGAAGGTGACAAGCTTGATTTTTACAATTTACATGTGTATCTGATGGAACCCCGCACTGATGACATACAGAAATCACATCATCTGTTATTCGTTCTGATCTTCTTTCATCAAAAACAAAGTTTTTTCCAATGAATTTATTTTCAAGACCTTCAGATTGGGCATCACGGGCATATTTAATAATTCCCCCTTCAAGTTGATATACATTTTTATAACCTTTATGTTTGTACCATGCAGAAGCTTTTTCACATCTAATCCCTCCAGTACAATACATTACAATTTTTTTATCTTCATTTCCTTTTAAATAAGAATCTTCAATGTGCTGAAGAGAATCCCTAAAAGTATCAACATCAGGCCTAACAGCACCCTTAAAATGACCAATTTCAGATTCATAATGATTCCTCATGTCAATTAGAATAGAATCATTAGACTGAATTAATTCATTAAACTCTTTTGCTTTTAAATGGACTCCTTTATCTGTAACATCAAATGTTGAGTCATTAAGACCATCAGCTAAAATTTTAGCACGAACTTTAATCTTTAATTTTAGAAAAGAAAACTCAGCTTCTGAATTATCAATTGAATAATTTAATCGTACATCTTTTAAAAATTGTATATCATATAATTCATCAGTAAACTGTTCTAAAAAAGCACTTGGAACAGCAATTTGCGCATTGATTCCCTCTTTTGCTATATAAGTTCTTCCAACGACATTGATGTTGTCCCACATTAGATATAAATGATCTCTAAATAACTGTGGGTTTTTAATCTTTGCATACTTGTAAAATGAAATGGTAACATATTTATGCTGATGCTTTTGAAGTTGGATTTCCAACTCTTCTTTATTTAGATTATTCCAAAGCCTCATTACACTTGATTAAATTTTTTTGCAAAGATATTAATTAACCCTCTGATAATTAAATTTAATTTTTTAGACATTCCTTAACCATTTGCTCGTGTTTCCTTCTCTGAGAAGGTGTGTGAGACGGGTTAGATAAAATAGATTTGCATTTTTTTTCGATTAAATCAAATTCTAATAAAATAGATTCAAGTTTTTCATTACTTAATCCCTCTTTTTGAGATTGCTTATTTAAAGAATCTATTTTTTTAATACAATCACAAAAGCTCCATTGTTCTCCATATTTACTAACAATTCTTTTTTCCTGAGAATCTTGTTCGGACGTTTCAGGTAAAACAATTTTTACTTTTGAACTATCAATAGGGGTTAACAATGATGAATCAATATTTGTTTCCGAATTACTATTAGTACTTTCCTTCTTTTTTTCAGAACAAGAGAATGAAACAAATACCAGAAACGAAACAAAAAATAATTTCATTATCTATTTGCTTGTGGAATATCTTCTGCAGATTGAATAATTGCTGATTTATCAAATCTTATCTTTGAACTATCAGATTGAACCAAAACACTAGAGGAATCTACACTAAGCACCTTACCATGAATCCCTCCTATTGTGACGATTTTATCCCCTTGTGATAGAGCATCTCTAAATTTCTTTTGTTCTTTTTGTTTTTTAACATTTGGCCTGATCATAAAAAAGTAAAAAACTAAGATCATTAATACTATTAATATTGCATTTTCCATTTTAAAATTTATTTATATTTTGATTTTTGCTTTTATTGTAACAATGGTAACACTTGGCTCAGTGTTTGCCACTATCCTAACAGATTTAGATATCTTCCCTGAAGACATTTTATCTGTATTTACCTTTGCGATTATTTCTTTGGTATCACCTGGTTGAATAGGCTCTGTTGGTTTTGAAGCCACAGTACATGCACATGACCCCCTAACCTCTCCAATAATCAATGGGTTTTTACCTTCATTTTTAACTGAAAACTTAGCCTCTATTATTTTTCCTTTCATTACTTCTCCTGCGTCAAAAACTTCATTTACTTTTATGATTGTTTTCTCTCCAAGTTCTAATTCAGTACTATTATTACATGAATACAAAAAAAAGAAAAATGAAAGCGCAAGTGTGGTGTATATTATTTTCATTGCATTTATTCTTTAAGTCCTCTACCTGATTTGATGATTTTATTTTGAGAATCTAATGACTCTACTGCTTTATCTAAAATTCCATTTACAAAGTTACTACTTTTAGGAGTGCTGTAGTATTTTGCAATTTCAATAATTTCATTTAATGTCACTTTAGTCGGTATCTCTCTAAAAGTCTGAAGTTCAGCGATACCCATTTTTAATAAAATGACATCCAATTTAGCAATTCGATCAAGTTCCCAATTATCAGCTAGTTTAGTAATTAACCTTTCGTTTTCTTCATTCGATTTAATTGTATTTTGATACAACTTAATAATGAAGTCCTTCTCATTATCTTTCTCTTTGTATAGTGGCAATAAAGAAAATGAATCGTCTGAATCTACTTTTTTAAGAGTCTTTAATACCATAGCACATGCATGGTCTAAATCATGAATCCAATACATACTTTTTTCTTCAAAAAAATGATGCAACAATTCAGAATTAGCTATTTCATTTTTAAACAAATCAAGAACAAATAATTTATCCTCATCAAAATTAAAAGTTGAATTATTCATATATTCAAAGTAAGTTTCACTTTGAATAATTTGTTTAAATACTTTTTTAAGCATTTCTTTATTTTCAACACCAATCAAACTTACTTTGTGTTTTTTTAAAGCATTATTAAATTCAATACTATTGATTATCTTGGATACAAAGGCATTTTCAATCCATTTCATATTTGGATCAATGTCATCTTTTGTAGGGAAAATTTTAGGTGTTTTATTCTCGAATTTTTCTTTGGCTAATGAATTTAACTCTGTAATGGAAAGTATTAGATATAAATACAATTCATAGATGCGATCAATTGATAAAAAAAGATCATTCAAATATTTCCCCTGATCTTTATCACCTGATTGATAATAAGCATATAAACTTTGAAGAATCTTTATTCTAAGAAAGCGTCTGTTTAACATCTTTTTTTATTACATCGGAAGTTTAACCTTTCCAATAGATTCGATTCGTTCTTCAGCCATTTTATTCGCTATTGTATGAGTTGAAAGACCCTCGTCTTTAGATCTTTTAACAATATTAAAAATGGTGTCATAAATTTCTTTGGTTTTTGAATTGGACCAATCTGAAGAAAGCCCTTTTACTTCAGAAAAACAATTAATAACGCCACCTGCATTGATTACATAATCAGGAGCATATATGATTTTTTTATTTAACAATTCTTGACTATGAATTGTCTCATCTTTTAATTGATTATTTGCAGCACCTGCTATGATTCCACATTTTAAACGAGAAAGATTTTCATCATTTACTGTAGAGCCCAACGCACATGGAGCATAAATATCCATATCTAAATCATAAATTTCATCCGTACCAACAACAGATACCCCATAATCTTTAGCTATTCTTGACAATATATCATCATGAATGTCTGTAACAGAAACAAGAGCACCTTCTTTTACCAAATGAGAAACCAAATATTCTCCCACATGACCTACACCCTGAACAGCAATTTTTTTTCCTTTAAGGGAATCGGAACCAAACTGAATTTTAGCACAGGCCTTCATTCCAACATAAACACCGAGAGCTGTTAATGGAGATGGGTCTCCACTTTTGCCTGGCAAACCAACAACATGATTGGTTTCCATATTTACCCAATTCATGTCAATTGGAGATATACCAACATCTTCAGCAGTTATATATTTACCGCCAAGACTGTTTACAAACTTACCAAATCTTCTAAATAAAGCTTCTGTTTTATCTGTTCGAGAATTCCCAATAATTACTGCTTTTCCTCCACCTAGATTCAATCCTGAAATGGCATTTTTGTATGTCATTCCTTTGGATAAACGCAAAACATCATTCAATGCTTCTGCTTCATTTTGATATGACCACATTCTTGTACCACCCAATGCAGGACCTAGAACAGTATTATGGACAGCAATAATTGCTTTAAGGCCAGTTGCAGAATCATTACAAAACAAAATTTGTTCATGCCCCATGTTTTGCATTTGAGCAATCACAGCATTATCTGTTGAATCAGTATTTTTAATTAATTTAACTTCCATCGCTGAAGATTTAAATTTATATATCTAATATGTCTACTTTTATAAACAAATTAAAGCCCAAAATTAGAAAATAATCCCATGAAGTCGTTGAGCTACCTTAACAAATATTTTTTTAAATATAAATGGAGGCTTCTTTTAGGGGTCATATTTACTGTATTTTCAAATTATTTTGCTGTTAAAATGCCTATATATGTTAAGGAAACCATTGATTCATTCATGGACAACATAAACATACAAGGGCTTAATGATTCATTAATTTTCTCTCTTAAAATAGGGGCTATATATATGTTATTTTCTTTTGGAAAGGGTTTGTTTTTGTTTTTAATGCGTCAAACTATTATTGTCGTATCAAGATTTATTGAATTTGATTTGAAAAATGAAATTTACAAACACTACCAAAAATTAGACACAGGTTTTTATAAAAAACATTCAACAGGTGATTTGATGAATCGAATTTCTGAGGATGTTAGTAAGGTAAGAATGTACTTAGGCCCAGGAATCATGTATTCTGTTAATTTGGTGATTCTTTCTTCGATGGTTATATACCAAATGATTCAAATCAACTCGATTCTTACAATATATGTATTACTTCCACTGCCAATAATGTCATTTTTAATTTATAAGGTTTCAGCAACAATGAATAGGCTAAGCACTGAAGTTCAAAAAGAGCAATCAATGCTATCGACAATTGCACAAGAATCTTTTTCTGGAATTAGAGTTTTAAAAGCATACAATAGAGAGAAAGAAACAAATAAAAAGTTTAACTACTCTACTGATGCATATAAAGAAAAGTCAATGAAACTTGTTTTGGTAAATGCATTGTTTATGCCGACTATTTTATTTTTGATTGGATTAAGTACAATTATTTCTATATATGTTGGAGGTAACATGTCTTTTAATAATGAAATTTCTTTGGGTGGAATTGTCGCTTTTATATTTTATGTAAATAACCTTACTTGGCCTTTTGCAAGTATTGGTTGGGTAACATCTATAGTTCAAAGAGCTTCAGCATCACAAAAAAGAATCAATGAATTTCTAGATACCAAACCAAAAATAAGCAATTACAATTTTGGTGATTTTATTTTTGATGGGAAAATAGAATTTAAAAATGTCCACTTTACCTATCCTGAAACAAATATTAAAGCTGTGGACAACTTAAGCTTTAAAATTAAAAAAGGAGATGTACTGGGTATAATCGGCAAAACAGGAAGTGGGAAATCAACTATTCTTAACTTGTTGCTTAATAAGTATGAAGTTGACCAAGGGGAAATCCTCTTGGATGATCAAAAAATAAAAACAGTCAATACATTTAAGTTTTTTGATCAATGTGGAGTTGTACCTCAAGAGGTTTTTTTATTCTCCGATACCATTAATAATAATCTGCTTTTTTCTTCCAATAAAAATATATCAGATGAAAAAATAATAGCCGCTTGTAAAGACGCTAAAATATTTGACAACATTATGGGATTTCCTCATAAAATGGAAACTCTTTTAGGGGAGCGAGGTGTCAACTTAAGTGGTGGTCAAAAGCAAAGACTGAGTATTGCAAGAGCTTTAATTAGAGAACCTAAACTTTTGCTTTTTGATGATTGCCTTTCTGCTGTTGATACAGAAACAGAGGAGGCCATATTAGAAAATATCGATAAAAAATCAAAAGAAAGAACAAATATTATTGTAAGTCACAGAATTTCATCAATTAGAAATGCAAATCATATTCTTGTAATTGAAAATGGCAGTATTATAGAGCAAGGTTCTC
Source organism: Crocinitomicaceae bacterium (assembly GCA_002696025.1). Classification (GTDB taxonomy): domain Bacteria; phylum Bacteroidota; class Bacteroidia; order Flavobacteriales_D; family Crocinitomicaceae; genus UBA952. Next base: position 901 of record NZQU01000065.1, on the reverse strand, counting down.
ATAAAGATCTTCTATCTCTTAAAGGTTTTTATTCAAAAATGTACGAGCAACAATTAAATGATTAAAAAAAATTATAACCATTTTATATATACTTTCGTAATACATTATATATAAAACAAAAATTATGAAAAAGAAAATTCTACTTTTTAGCTTAGGCTTAATGATTAGCACTGTTACAATTGCTCAAACACCTGTGATGACAGGCAACATATTATTTGACCCCTATTTTGGAATTCCAACTGGAAATATTCTTTGGAACAACGGTAGTGGAGACAATTACAAAGTAAATGGAGGACAATTTGCATATGGTGGTCGTCTTGAATATATGATTGCAGATGATTTAGGTATTGGCGTTGATGTCAATTATGTAAAAACAGGTTATAGTTATGATAGTCTATCTGTTACATCTACTTACAATGCAACAACTGGAATGTATGATTACGATTCTACATCTGGATTGTACGACTATACGGCTCAAAAAACAAGAATCATGATTAGAATTAATAAGCATTTTGTTCAAACTGATAATGTAGATGCTTATTTCGGTGCTGCTGCTGGTTATCGATTGGTATCAAGATCATATTCATTTGCTGGAAGCCCATTAGCAGAGCAGGATGAAGCATTAATTCCTGTTGCATTTAGATTGGCTTTAGGAGCAAGATTTTACTTCACTCAAAACATTGGAGCTCATGTAGAGCTTGGTGCTTTTGGAGGTCAGGTAATTCAAGCAGGTTTGGCTTTAAAATTCTAGAATATTAATAGTTTAATAAAAAAAAGCCGATGAGAACTCATCGGCTTTTTTTATGTCTATTTAAGAACACATTTTTTCTTTTGGAGGGGCGAATTTTGTTAAATTAATTCCTTCAACAGCATCTTCATACTCATCCATTGTAGGAGTTCT
>NZQU01000064.1 GCA_002696025.1 Crocinitomicaceae bacterium | reverse complement strand
ATTCTGAATATTTACTTTGTTCAGAAACTTCATAACTTGCATCTTTTGAATTTTTATTACCCAATATATTATTTACTTGTCTTTGGATTTCATCACAAGATTGAAATAAAAGAGAAGATACAAAAAGAAATACGATTGTCTTTTTCATTATTTATAATTTATTTCTAAAGATAATAAAATTTAAAAAATCACAGGCCAAACATTTAGAGTGCCTCCAGCAAAAACACCCATTCCTCCTACTATATTTGAGAAAACTTGAACCGGTTGAGAAAACGGATTGTTTATAGCATTTTCATAAATCTCATAAGATTTTCTGTAATTATAAAATTCTTCACTTGTGTTCATTAATCTAATTTCACCTTCAAGATCCTCGTCTTTAAATTCGGCCCAATTAATCACATAAAATTCCAATGTATAATTTTGACCATCAAATTGATCATCCTTAAGTAAAAGGTAATTATATGCATTGTCTTCACCTAAAAAACTAAAACTATTTACCGTTTCTATATTGGGATCCGAACAACTTATCTCTAAACGTCCTCTTTCTTCATCCTCTCCCCAACCCCATTGAGACATGTCATATATATATTGCATTTCAATCATGTAATAATTAGAAACTCCAGGAGGATCGGTAAAGTTCATGGATACAAGCAAAATTGGATCTCCTTCAGAATTAAATGAAGAAACAGTATCTACATTAACTATAGGAACCTGTGTAGGAATTGCATTACTAGCAGAAACTGAACTATATCCAGGCGCATCAACCTCTAATCTATAGGTTTCATTTGCTATAGGAGTTGCAGAACTTGACTGATAAAACCCATCTGAAACATGATCAAGAGTTGTGACAAGGTTATTTGATTCATCAAATACTGAAACTGTTGCATTGTCTAAAAAATTGTGTGGTGAGTTGTCTAAAACACTTCGACTATGACTAATATGAGCATTCCAAAGCGAATCCTCTGTAAATAAACTATTTACTACAATTTTTTCTTGAATTTGATCTGCAGTAAAATCTATTTGTTTTGTACAAGAAAACAAAATAGATAGAACAGAAATACTAAATAAAATATGCTTCATCTTTTTCATAATATTAAAATTTAATTTTATAAGAAACACTAGGAATAATAGGGAATAAACTCAATTGATATAAACCAAGCTGACCACTTTGGTTTGTATCAAAAAATAAATAAAATGGATTTTGTCTTGAATAGGCATTATACAAACCAAAGCTCCAAGTTCGTATAAAGTGTTTTTTCTCTTTATGTAGATTTACACCAACATCCAACCTATGAAAAGATGGCATTCGGTAATTGTTTCTGTTTTCAATATGTTCAACAGTTGTAAACTCAAAATTATTTGAAATACTTGATGAAAGACCATCAATACCGTTGTATGTTTGTTGAGCAAGAGTCGTTGCGTATCCAGTTCCAAAAACCCAAACAATTCCAATATCTACTTTTTCATTAAATTCATGAGTAATGGCAATGCCAATATCATGTCTTCTATCATATTTGTGAGGAAATGGATTTCCAAAATTTATATTGTCAAATTGCCTGTTACTCCAATTGAGTGTATATCCTATCCAACCAGTTGTTTTACCAATCTTTTTCTCAAGCAAAAATTCCATACCATAGCTATTGCCAATTCCTATTTCAATTTTATCTTGCCAATCAAGTCCAGAACCAAAAAAGCTAGCTCCATCCTGATAAGCAATCAAATTTTTCATATCCTTATAATAGGCTTCAACTGAAAACTGAAAACCTTTTTTTAAAGTTTGAGAGTAACCAATAGCATACTGATTGGAATGCTCTGGAGCAACTTGATCAGTAACAGGAACCCAAAGATCTGTAGGTAATCCAATGGAAGGATTGGTTAACAAGTGAAGAAATTGACTCATTCTTGAATAAGACACTTTTATGGCAGCATTTTCTGTTATAAGAACCCTTCCTGAAAATCTAGGCTGAAGACTTGGGTACCATGATTGACCAGCATGAAAACCAGAGAAATGAAGACCAATATTAAATTTAAGTCTCTTTGATATACTCCAATCATCCTCTACATAAAGCCAATGCTCATGTCCATATTGTCTTGTTGAACCAAAAGTTGAATCAATTGATGAAATTCCTGTTTGATTTACCTGAAACTGATTGACTCCTGGAATAAAAGTATGATAAGTATTTCCCAAACCGAATTTTATAGAATGGTTGGCATTTGGATAATAACTGAAATCAACCTTACCCCCCCAATCTAATATTCCAGAATCATATTGAGAGGAAAGAGAGCTTTGACCTGTACTATCTTGATAAGTTGTAGTAGTTTGATCTAAAAAACCAACTCCAAACTGATATTGACTAAATGTTGCAGTAACATTCATAAATAGTTTTGGATTGATTACTTTGTTCCATCTAATGGCAGCAATTGCATTACCCCATTGTAAATTATTATTTGACTGCTCATCAACTTGTGTGTCATTTACAGGATATGATGTGCTTCGAGAGCCATAAAAACGATCTCGACCAAAATACCCACTAATATACAACCTACTTTTATCAGAAAATTTATGATTTATTTTAGCATTTAAATCCCAAAAATAATAACCACTTGAATTAGAATTTGTACCACCACCTGAGTCTTCTCCTTTACCTCCATTACTAAAGGCATTTATCAATGGCAATGCCCACAAATCAACATAGGTTCTCCTTCCGGAAACAAGAAAAGATGTTTTATCCTTAATAATTGGCCCCTCTAAAGTTAATTTTGATGAAATAATACCAATGCTGCCCTCTCCTGTAAATTTCTTCATATTGCCTTCTTTCATATGAATGTCTAAAACAGACGATAATCGTCCTCCATATCGAGCAGGAAAGCCACCCTTAATCATTTGAGCACTATTGATTGCATCTGAATTAAAAACAGAGAAAAAACCAAATAAATGAGAGGCATTATAGATTGGAACTCCATCAAGTAATATTAAATTTTGATCGGGTCCACCTCCCCTAACATACAATCCACTTGCTCCCTCACTTCCTGATTGAACACCAGGAAATAATTGAATGGTTTTGATAATGTCTGTTTCTCCTAAAAACACAGGAAGTGCTTTAACCTTTTCCATACTAATGTCAAAAGAACTCATTTGAGAATCATCCTCAATTCTTTTCTGTGAAGAAATAACCACTTCACCTATATTCGTAACTGGAATTAAATCAACAATAAGTTCAATATTTTTTTGTGGATAAAAAGAATAATCCATTGCCGAAAAACCAAAATAAGTCACTCTTAAATGAATACTATCTTGTTTTAATGTCAAACTATAAAAACCATATTCATTTGCGATAGCTCCATTTTTAGATTTCTTATCAAATATTTTTGCTCCTATAAGAGGTTCTCCAGATTTGGCATCCTTAACATAACCACTAACTGTTATTGATTGAGAAAAAATAAATGAATAATTAAGAATCAGAAAAAGAAATAATAAAAACTTTTTGTTCATTAATTAGATATTAAATGATTTACGGCAATAAGATACTTAAAAAGTAAAATAGTTGGGTTAAATAATTAAAAATAAAAAGAAATTATTTGATCATTAAGCAACTGTTTTGATTTAATGAACGTCTTTATTGTGAGAGTTGTGATTTTATATCATTCATAAATCACAAGCAAGCTAAACCTACTATTAATAATCTAAACTACTGATAATGAAAACATTACTTACAACACTCTTTTTGTCTATTTTTTCGTTTTCTGCTTTGTCTACTCACATCATGGGTGGAGAAATTATTGCTGAAAATAATGGAGGAAATGACTACAATGTTCTACTTACAATCTATAGAGATACAATCGGAATCCCAACAGATATTAACCAAGATTTTAGTGTTTTTGATGACAGTGGAAACAATATTATGAATTTTTCAATGACTATGGATCTTAGTGCCAATCATCCAATATTTGGATTTCAAAATGGTTCTCTGCTTCCATTTTTTCCTTATGGAGTTGAAATTTATTTCTTTTCAAAAACAATTACATTACCAGGAACAGGAGAATATACAATAACATGGGATAAATGTTGTAGAAATGGAGCCATTCAGAATCTTATTGACCCTCTTTCCAATGATATGAGATTGTATACCACAGTAACAGTTGATCCATCTCAAACCAATTCTACTCCATATTTTATGGTAAAGCCTGTAATGTATCTACCTGTGAACACGCCTTGGCAATACAATCCACTGCCATATGATGTTAATGGTGATTCTTTAAGCTGGAGTTTAGGTGCTCCTCATCAATCAAGTAGCTCACCAACAGGAAGTGCAATACCAGGATACACAGCACCTCCATCTGATCCTTCAGGAATGATTTCAATTGATCCTGTAACAGGAACAATATCATGGACTGCTAGTTTACTTGGAAACTGGGTATATACAGTTATTTGTGAAGAATATAGAAATGGAGTAAAGATAGGAGAAATAAGAAGAGATATGCAATTTATTGTTTTACCCTCTGGAAACCTACCAAGATTTATGAACTTTGATAAAATACCTACTGAAAACGGATATTACTTCTGGGATATAGAGCCAGGTCAGTATAGTGAACTAAGATTAATGGCAAGTGATCTTGATGTTAATGACAACATAACATTTGAAGCATTTGGAGAACCATTTATATTAAATAACCCATTAAGCTTTTCACAACAAGCTACAGGAGTAGGAAATCAAATTGAAACAATGTTATCTTGGACACCTACAACTGCAGAAATTAAAGAAGATCCATATCTTGTTGTTCTTAGGCTAATGGATGGTAGTTATATGATGGATGAGGCTCTATTTATAAGAGTAAAGAAATCTATTACAACTATGGGAATATTAGATGAACAAGTACAACTTGGAAAAATCTTCCCTAACCCATCTAGAGATGTTGTAAATATTCCATTAAATATAAACGAATCAGGAAATGTCAATATTAAGTTTTTCAATATATACGGGCAATTGGTATTAGAAAAATCAGATTATTTCAATATTGGAAATCACATGGTTCTTTTGCCAAATGATTTACCTGCTGGACAATACACAGTATCTGTGGATCAAGAATCCAAACATTTAGGAAATCAACCAATCGTTATCATTAAATAAAGAATGAACTCAAATCATTTAAAGCCCTTTAATTAGGGCTTTTTTATTTGTACCAAACTATTTTTTTTAATAAACTTAATTGTCTTTTTAACAAATTCTTTATTTAAAGGGATATCGGTTAGATAATAAGTCTGCATATTTTTCACACGATCTCTCGGTGCATTTTTTAATATGTGATTCATTTCAGGGACAATCAATAATTTGCTCTTTTTATTAATGGATTGAAGCAACATAGCCTCAGTAACAGGGACTTGAATATCATTATCTCCATTAACTATTAAAACTGGACATTTTAACTCACCAATAATAGACGATGGATCATAAGAAATCCATTGTTTCATGAATGGCAAAAGATATGGAGCAAAAGACTGTTTCAAAAATAAAGGAGCATTTTTCATGTAAACGCCATGTTTAAGTGAATCTAAAAACATTTTTGTACTATCTGCATACTCAGGAAATGAAACATTAAATTGATCTAACAAAATTTGATCAATAGTTCTCCCAGCACCTGATATTGAAATAAATTTATCTATGTTTTTTTCTCTTGAAGAGACTAAGCCAACAAGGGAGCCTTGGCTATGACCAGCTACAATAAGTTTAGAAAAACGATTGTCATTTTTTAAGGTATCTATCCATAATTTGGCATCAGAAATAAAATCATTAAATTTTATATCCTTGATATTACTTTTGAAAGTCCCATAACTTTTACCACTAATTCTTTTGTCAACCCTAAGGCTTGCAATTCCTTTTTTAAATAATGCCTCTGACAAATAAATAAACGAATTTGTAGACAAACCCATATAATTGTTGCAATTGCGATCTGTTGGTCCAGAACCAGGTATTAATAAAACTACTGGCATTTTTTTTCTTGATTTTGGAACAAGAAGTGATCCATACAGAGTTCCTTTATCAATTTTAATGGCAATTTCTTTATCATATTTTGCTGCAATATCTTGAGAACTTACAGTAAAAATTAGGCAAAACAAAAAGGCAATATTGATAAATAATAATTTAGCTAGAGTTTGAATTTGATTTTTACCTTTCATACTGTCTTTTTTTAATTTTACCATTGGGCCTTACTTCATATATAAATCCTCCTTCCAAGTCTTTGTATACATTTTTTATACCATTAGGCCATATGGTTGTGAGCTTATTTAATTTTTTTGATGCACCCAATCCAAAATATAAAATTCTGGATGATTGAGATGCTTGACCACTTCCACCATCAACTTCTTTTAACATGATTTTGTTATTATGATCAAATAAAGCTCTACATGAAAAACAATCTCTATTGATTCCTTTAGATCCAATCATTTTAATACCAATAAAATTATTGGTATTACTTAGATTTTGATAAACTTTTAATTTTTGATCTTCACCTTCATATGCACTCCATGTTAACTTCACCACAGAAGAAAACACATCCAAATCACCATCATGATCATAATCAAATATAACACTTCCTCTATGTGATAGGATATCATCTACACCTGAAACTTTAGAATAATCAATAAAAGAACCATTTTCATTGATTAATAAAACATTTGGGTCCTTTATTGATGTTTCCGGAACTAAAGTTGCTACATTTCCTTTGGATATATATAAATCAAGATCACCATCGAATTCATAATCGAAAAACAAACCACTCCAGCTTGTTCCTAAGAACTTTTCATAAACATAAGTTAAATCAATGTCTTTTTTTTGTGCAACATCTATTAAATATCCCTTATCGTTTTTATATAAATAATTCCTTCCAATATTTGTGATATAATAATCTAAATCTCCGTCCTGATCATAGTCCCCCTTCCCTATACCCATACCATACATTTTTTTAGAAAATCCTTTTTCTAAAGTAACATCAGAAAAAGAAGATTCAGGAAAATTGTTTCTATAATATACATTTCCTTTAAGTGTCCATTCTCCAAAATCATTTAATAAAAGCAAGTCTTGATCACCATCATTATCAACATCTGAAAAACCAGCTGCAAGTCCACATCCTATATCGTTAACACTATAATCTTTGCTAGATTCAATAAATGTCTTTCCTTTTTGATTAATAAGTAATTTGTTTTCAAAACATATAGGATCATATCCAATCTCTGTTCCTACACTATCCATAATGCCTCCCATAGCAGAAACATAATTACATAAATATAAATCTGAATAGCCATCCATATTTACATCACCCCAACAAGCAGATGAATAATTTCCTTTTTCTACAACTCCTTCTAAGGATATCAATTTAAATTTTTTACCTTTTATATTTTTTAAGATGACCGGGTAGTTTTTATCTCCCTGACCTATTCCTATTCCATAATTTGCAATTACAAAATCTTGATACCCATCATTATTATAATCTGCACAAAATGCACCTTGAATAAAATAGCCTTTTAAGGATTCTAAACCATATAGCTTTGTGCCATCAAAAAATTTCCCATGGTCATTGATCCATAATTTAGAATCAAAAACACCTCCAGACTGGAAAAAATCTTCCCACCCATCATTATTTACATCAATAACCATTAAGCCACCACCAGCCATTTGAAAATCATTTCCAGGATAGATGTAATCAATTCCGATACTATCTGAAACCTCTTTAAACAACTTATTTTGAGAATAATAAGCATTTATGATAAAGACCGAAACAAGTAAAAAGAAAAAATTCAATTTCATTTTTCAAATTTTAATTGATTGATCACATATTTACCCATTTCTTTTCCATAAAACAGACTTAAATCAAGTGTTTTTTTAAAGTGTATACCTCCATAATACCTTGAAATAGAAGCCTCCTCTCCCATTTCGTCAAAACCTTCAAACTTTCTTGATTCACCATCAATATCAGAACGCGAAGAATGAGTATCATCAATAATATCTAGATCATCTCCAAAAACATACTTAAATACTGCAACAGCCGAACCTGCTTGATAAGAATGACCAGATGGAAACTCTGGAAATGGCGGTGTGTTGATTCGGGTATTAAAATAAGGGTCTATATATCTATGTATATAACTTATAGGACGAATAAAATTGTATTTATATTTTAATCTCCAGCAAATGATATTTGCTTCATTCATTGAAATGCCCAGTAATAAGTAAAACTCAAGAGCATCTTTAAGTTTTAAATCATGATTATTAACAAGTTGGATGGCAATCGAAAAAAAATGTCCTGCAGGAGTTCCCGAATATCCTGGTGAGTCATCCCAATATTCTGCAATAATTTCAAAAGATTTATCAGAACTTTTTGAATTCTCATAAACGCCTAAAGCATCCTTATAAAGATTTGATGTTGAATCAGAAGAAAACTCAAACAATTCGCAACCATCAGAACTTAGATGGCTGTTTTTTAAAAACTGCCTGTTCATACCCCAATAAGGTAATAAAGATCTTAAATAACCTGGTGTTGTTTTGGTCCAACATTCAATACATTTAGGTGGATCAAATGAAACTGGATAATTATTTCTAAAAGAGGTGTCTGCACCGTCTAATTTAGAATAAGCAATAATCTCATCAGCAAGATGGTCAGAAAATGATAGCAATTTATCAATAGGAAGTATCATAGGTAAATTATAAGACGACTGGTAATTAGCTATTGAAATACACTCATTATTAATACTATCATACATAGATTCAATTTCTAATTGATTGGAACTAGGCATAGCCCTATATAAGTAAGAAATCATCTTATACAAGGTTCTATTGGCAATAATGACCTTATCTATAGACTGAGATGATTTTAAGGGATTTAACCAAATAGTTCGTTTAAAAGCATTTAATTGATTGGATAGAGATTCATTTTTAGAATCATCGAAAACATTACTTTCAAACATTGCTAGTGTTATATAAGCATATGCTCTTGCAGATACAGGTGCTGTAAATCCAACAGTATTTTTAGTCAAATTACCCGCTTGTTTTAACCACAAATGATGAATATTTAAAGCCAAACTATCAGCATCTAAACCACTCTCTCTAATAGCAAAAACTTCTGTTTTATTTGATTGAGAAAAAACAATAAAAAAGAAATTAAAAACAAAAATCAAAGAAAAAAAACTCTTCATCAAATGGAACATTATTTAGAGTAAAAATAAACAATAATGGGATTAAGAATCAAAATTTCCGTTCAATAGTCCGTATATTTGAAATATATAAATCATATTTCATGAAAGGTTATTATTTAATTTTATTTATTGCCCTTTTTGCTGTTTCTGCAAAGGCACAAATAAATGAAGGTTTTTTTCAATATAACATTGATGTTACAGCAATTGATACAAGTCTTGAAACAAAGCGATCGGTCAGTATGTTGAGAAATAGTAAAATGACTATATTTTTTGATCAAAATAACTATACAAAAGTCATTTTTAAAATGGGAATGCTTTTTACTTCCTCTATCATCTTAGATCACAAAACAAATAAGTCGTTAACACTTAGTAAAAGTATGATGGGCAACCATGCCATAAAATCTAAAATTGATCCAAATATCTCAACCGTTGATACCTCAATTATTGTTGAACTAATTGATGAGGAGAAAATGATTTTAGGCTTTAAATGTAAAAAAGCGATATTAAGTAATAGGCAAAACCCACAAAAACTAACATACTGGTATACCAATGATTTTGACATAAAACTTTACAATACAGCATTTATAAACCCAAATATACCTGGCTTCCCGCTTGCATTTAGTACTGTAGACAAAGGTGTATTTATGGAATATCAGGCTTCAAACCATTCGTTCAAACTTGAAGATAAAGAGCGCATCTTTTCTTTTGAAATACCTGAAGGATATAAGGTTACAGAACAATAATCAAGGGATCAATCGTATAAAAACCACTCTGTTTTTTGCATGATCATTTTTTGAACATTTTTTAAGACACGAAACAGGAGGGTTCTTTTCACCTTTGGAGACAATCTGAATTTGATTGTCTAAAATTGTTTGCTTTATTAAATATGACTTCACACTGTTCGCTCTTCTTAATCCTAAATTGTAATTATAAGAATCTGGACCTCTAGAGTCAGTATGCCCCTCAAGTAAAACTTTACTTTTAGGATTACTTTTTATGTATTCAATTAAATCTAAAAACTCAAGTTTAGATTCATCTAGTTTATCGCTATCAAAATCGAAATAAACATTCTTATTGGACCATTTTTTGACAAGATCGGTATTAGGATCAATTTCCTTTATTTTATCTTGAATACTATCTAAATTCATTTTATTTTTTAAAGCAAAAACTGAATCTTCGGTGTTCCTTTGAGGATAAACAAATAAATAAACATCATCATCTCCTGTACCCTTTCTATTCGATGATAACAATACTGAATCTATTGAAAGGTAGTTATAGTTAAAATCATCTTTGAAGCTGTTAAAAGGATAATTGAGATGAACAGGATTTTCTGGATTACCTTGATTAAATTTAGATGAATAAATATCCAAACCACCATATCCAAAAGGATTATTACAAGAAAATGTTATCAAAGAATCGCCACAAAACATAGGATACATATCGTTAAAAGGGGAATTAATTACATCTAAAGAAACAGGATTACTCCAATTGCTACTATCATTTTCATTAAAAATAGACATGAAAATATCTGAACCGACTGTTGAGTCTCCAATTTTTGAAAAAAGAAAGAACCGACCATTTTCACTAATGGAAATATGAGCACAACTTGAACTATCTTCAAAACCTGAATATTTCCATGGTTTTAAAAGTGTGATTGTAGAATAATTTTCATTAAAAACACCTTCATAAATTCTTGATAGCTTATCAAAAGCTTTATCTTTTAATGGATTGCTAAAGGATACGTATACCATTTTATTTAATGGAGAAAAAGCAATTGAATTAACACTTATATTTTCTGAATTAAAATCAGAAAGAGAATCTATAAACTCAATTGGTATTAATTCAGCAGCATCATTATAAAAATGAGGTCTTAGCAGAAATAACTCAGCACTATCTAGCTGACTAACAGTCACTAAATTCCCAATGCTATCCTTTCCTTTTTCTTGATAAATTATTTTATTGTTTTTAATAAAAGGACCATTTATATCAGCTTTACTTGTATTTGATTTAAGTTCTTCAAACTTTAAATAGTCTTGATTAGGTTTTTGTTTAATAAGGTTACAAGCTGCAATTTTTAATGAAACATGATATTCCTTTTCTAAATCTTCTGGTATGGGATTGATTTTAAGATAAGATTGTTTGGCTTGATCAAAATTCATTAATGCAT
>NZQU01000063.1 GCA_002696025.1 Crocinitomicaceae bacterium | reverse complement strand
ACATTACTACAAGAAGCAGAAAATAATGTATCACTTGTACTATCATTATCTTTTGATATACAAATATTATTTGAAATTATATTTTGATTATAATGATTTTCAACATATATGTTTTTCTGAGATTTAATTAATGGAAATTCTTTAATTTCTTTCCAATCAAGCCATCTTAGTTGAACACTTGTAGGTACCATACCATATTCTGGATAATCTAAATTTAATATTTTATCAATTCTAACAACACCTGTATTTGATTTGTATTTTACTAAAAATTTATCTCCTAATTCTGGTGATACACCTAATATATAATTAATATTCCATATATCAGTTGTAAAATGACTACCTATATCAAATGTTCCATAATCTAAACTTGTATGACCATTACTATTATGTGTCCACATACATTTTTTAATACTATTATCTTCGTCATCTGTATTTATATCAATTATAGAATATGTATAATCACTTACTTCATCAATTAATTTAGTTGTTTTATTTATTTTAGCTTTTACCATTATATTATTAGAATTATCTACACTATTTAAATATTCAGCATCTGTAATATTAGCAACAGTTTTTAAATTATTTATTTTACATTTAAATGAATGATTTCTTATATTTATAGTATTTGGTGTTCCTTCTATAATATTAATATATTTAGGTATATTTACATTTATATCATATAATTTCCATAAACAATTATCTTTAGAATTATCGGTAGTCCATTCAGTTTCATAATTCATTTTATTTTTTTCATCACTAATAATAGATAAATATTTATTTTCTTTATTTAATATATAAAAATAATTATCATCATATTTTTTTACATAACTTTCTAAAACTACATTTGAATTTATTTTACTTTTGAATTTAATTCCTGGTTTATTTTCTATAAAATTATCTATATTACTTGTAGTCCATACAGGAATATCTAATAATTTATTATGTTTCCACCATTTATTTTTATTCCATACACATTCATGTGGAGAAATATAATAAATTTGATTAACAGATAAATTTAATACTCTGAAAAATGATATTAATTTATTATTTATATAAATATTTAAAAATTCATTATCATATGTTAAATGAATTGACGCTTTATCTAAATAAAATATATTATTATTATCTGTATCTGTATAAATATCAGGGGCACATATTTTCATATTAATTTTATTTCTTGTTTTACCACCTTTTCTTTCTAAATAATAATCTAATTTATTAAATAATTTATTTTGATCTTGTATTATTTCCATTTTTTTATCTTTACTTCCTTTATGTAAAGTTTCTGTTATTCTTACTAATGTTGAATTTTTACTATAATTTATAAAACGTATTGTATAATAATGATTATCTGCGTCTAATATTATTGATATATTATTACTACCTAATTTTCTTGTTTCTATTGTTTTACAACTAATTTCTGTTTCTAATGTGAAACCTGAATAATTTCTAAATGAATTTAAATTAGCATTTATAATACTTTGTAATCCATTATTTTTACCATTTACTACACCTGTAATTATTTTTTTTTCATTATATATAGGATTATATATTGAATTATAATTGTAAGCAAAACTATAATTAAGTTTATTATTTTTAGTTGGATATAAATAATAAAATATTTCATTACTAAATATATCATTTTTCGTATATTCTTCATTTGATTTACACGAAATAATCCAATCACTATTATTTGCTATTTTATGTGTATATTTAATATTTTCAGAACTATAATTATCATATGAATTAACATTATTACTAAATCCTACCATTTTATAATTTAAATTTTTTGAATTTATTATATTATAATATTCATTTGTACTATGTTGAATATAAAATTTATCTGTTAAATATTCTTTATTTATAGTATTATCAGGATTTTTAAATTTTAATACATTACCTATATTTTTAAATAAATTTCCATTTTCATCTCCTAATTTGTTACCTGATTTCACTAATTCAAATGAATATGTATTATCTTTATTTATAATACAACGCCATAATGTTTCATCTTCTCCTAATTTATTTGTAAATGTATTTTCATTATATGGAATTAATAATTCATTATTTAAATCATTTATTGTTAAATAAGTATTTTTCTCATTATTATTTTTAACTCCTTCATTAATAATTCTATAGATTTTACCATTTTCTAAATTTGAAAAATTTGTATTTTTTTTATATGGATTTTCATTATTATTATAATTATTTGGATTTATAAATGCCCAACTATTTTTATCATTTATTTCTTTTGTTTCTGATAAACTTATTTTATATATTTTATCTAAAGTTTTTATATCATTATTTACTACTACTTTTTTATTTGTATCTGCTTTAACTATACTATAAAAAATACTTGAACCAGTAGAAGTTATTTTAAATAAATTATCACCTTCTGATATATTTAAATATATATCATGTTTAATATTATAAAATTTATATATTTTTTCTTTTTGTGTTTCATCAATATCTAATTTCCACATAATATCATCGTCAATTTTATATTTCTTAAATATATTATATGGTGTATCAGATAAATCTATACTTGCTCTTATAAATTTTTTATTATATTTTGTACTCTTATTAGGATTTACTGCTAACATACTATCAATTCCAACTACTATTATTTTATTTATATCAGTTTCATTAGGAAATTTATAATATTTATTTGCACAAATATATTCATTATTTTTAGATTTTATATAATAACTATTTCCATTTACTAAATTATTTAATGTTATCCCCCCTATTATACCTGCTGTTTGAGATTTAGAACCTGAAGTTGTTGTTGTTGATTGAGTATTTGTTCCTGAAGAACCGGAAGTTCCCATTTTAGGTCTAAATAAACCTCTTCCATCATTAAAAACTTTTCCACCATTTAATGTTTGAAATGAACGAGCCATATTTATATCATTAGAATATAAATTAAATTTCCATAAATATTCTTCTTTATTTTCAGGATTATTTATTTTATTAAATTTAATAAAATTGTCATTATCTAAATATAAATAATATTTATTATTTTCAAATATTGTAAATAAATTATAATAATCTTTATCTTGTTTAAATAAAAATATATTACCTTCATATTTATTTATTTCATTTGGATCAATAATATCTAAATCAGTATTACTTAAATTTTGAATATTTTTAAATATACTAATATCTTTATCTTTAATTATTCTTACATATTTTTTACTATTTGGTCCATCTACACTTATTTCAATATTATTTTTATATAATTTTAATGTTTTATAACCACCATCATAATAAGGACAATAATATTCACTATTTTTATCACCTTTAATAATTATAAATTCAAAATTATCATTTGTAGCTTCCATATACCATTTTTCATTTACACCTTCCCATATATATTTATTTTTTATTTTATCATATATAATATTAATTATATCTGATTCATTTGATATATAAGAACCAACTATAATTTTATCATCTGATAATAAACTTAAAAATCTTATATTACCTTTTACTACATTATCTGTTATAATATTTAATTTAAATATATAATTTGAATAAATTGTTTCTTCATTTATTTTTTCTATTATTGAACATTTTAATTTATTTTTATTATTAAATTTACTATCTATTTTATTCAAATTAATATATTGTTTTTTATTTTTACCTTCTACTATTTTTGTTTTTTTACATTCAATATAATATAATGCTTCATTTACTAAATCTATTTTATTTGGAATAACTTGTTTCTCTATTTTTTCACCTTTTGAAGTTGTTTCTATTATTGAATTTTTTATTTCACCTATATCATTAGTATCTGTTAATGTTTTATTACAATCATAAAATAAAATACTAGTATCATCTTTTTTTTCATATGTTTTACATATTTTTTTACCATTTATATCAGACATACTAAATCCACTACATGTATCTTTTGTATTACATAATTCTCTACATTCAAAATAACTTACATCATCTTGAGTTTCTATAGTATTATAATTTATAAAACTTACATTAGTATTATTATGACATAAATCATTAAATTTTGTATTTTCATTAAATTTTTTATTTATTTCAGTTAAATATTCTTTTTTAATACTAGTATTACTTATTATTTTTTGTCCTCCTGTTAAACATTGTTTATTTGTTTTTAAAATATTTATATTTTCTATATTTTCAACATTATTTTTTATAGTAAATAAGTAATCACTATTTACTATATTTGTTTTTACAAATTCTAAATTAATTCTTAAAGGTTTTTTATATTGAATTATTTTTTTTGCTTTTAAAAATTCTCCACTTTTATTTTCTATAACAAAATAATCCGAATTAGGTGAAGTTGATTTTAATGATAAATTTGTACTAATAAATTTTTCAGGTTCCCCTTTTTTCATAATTTTTTTCTGTAATATTTTTAATTTATTAATAGGTTTAATTGGAATTATATAACAAGTTTTTTCTTTATCTGGAACATTTTCATTTTCTTTATTATAATATTCGTCTAATATTCCTACGTCTAAATTACTTTCTACATCATTTATATAAATAAAATATTTATTTTTATCTGCTATTTGATCACTATCCGAAGTATTTCTTATTTTAAATTTACGACCTTTTTCTCTTTTTATACAATTTTCATCTAATTCTTCAAATATATTTTTTTCTAATGAATATTTTAAATTTATTCTATAATTATTATTTAATGTAGAATTATTAATTAAATTATAAAGTGTTATACTATTATTACTAACTTTTTCAAATTCAAAATTTCTATTTAAAATTAACATATCATCTGAATTAGGTGAAGGTGAATATATTATATATTCTGTACATTCTTCATTTGTTAAATAATATTTATAATTTCCTATTTTTTCATTTATTTCACCATATTTATCTTTTAATATAAAATTATCTTCAGAATTATTTAAAGTTATTTCTAATGTTTCAAGTATATTATTATTATTAATAATTTTATTATAATTTTTATTATGAATTGTATAATATTTTTCTAATAATTTACAAGTTCCATCATCATTATTTATAAATTTATTTAAATGAGAAAATAATAAATTAAAACGATTTTTATAATCTAATTCAATCATTTTTTCATCTGTTATATCTGTTTTTTCAGTTGTATCATCAATATTTTTCTCTGTATTATAAATAAATAATAATTTATTTACTAAATTATCTAATAAATTAGCTTCTTCTTTTACCCAAGAATAATTATATATATCTTCTATTTTAGTAAATTCTACATAATAATTAATATTATTTATAGTTCTATAAATTAAATAAAGATTACTATTTATTAATTTTCTAATATTTACTTCATATCTAAATTTATTTAAATATAAATATAATTTTCTATTTTCTAATTTAATATAACATACATTTTCCGTTTCTTCACTTGAAAATTCTTTGTTAAATGGTAATATTTCTTTTAATAATAAATTATTAACTGTTATATAACTATCAATTAAATCAGATTTAAATAGTTCATTATAATTAGAAATTCCATATATATTTAATTTTTTATTTATTATTTTATTTACATCATTATTAGCATAATTTATATCAATTAATTCATTAAATTTTTTCCAAGTATTATCTAATACTTTATATGGTAAATATAAATTTATAATATTAAATAAATGATTTATTTGGGTATTTCTAATAAATTTAAACAAAATTACATCACCTTTATTAAAATTTCTTGAATTATCATTTTTAGTAAAATTTATATTTCCATAATTTAAATAATTACTTTTATTATCTTCACTTAAATCACTTATTAAATTATTTTGAATAGTAGTCATATTATTAACTGTATTTAATTTTTTATTTTGTTTAATATTAGCATATTTCATATTTAATATTTTTTTCAATATATTTGTAACATTATTATTATAATCTTTTAATAATTTCATATAAGGTTCATTTAATTCTTTTTTTCTTATATTTTTTTCAGGTAAGGTTTTTTCTATTTGTGAATAATTTTTTATAATATCTGTAAATGAAATTAAATAATTCTTTTTATTATTACTAATACTATCTGTATCTATTATATTATTTACATAAATATCATTTTCATTTTTAAAATAGAAACCATAAGATATATTAAAATAACTTGGATCATCACTATTTACTGGATCACTAAAATAATTTATCATATTATATAAAATATCTATAAAAGTAGCAGGACGATATATACAATCTATAAAACGTTCATCATTTTTTAGTAAAATATTTATTTCGTTTGAATATTCATTATATTTTTGTTGAATATTATGAATTATATCTAATACTAAATTAATAAGATAATGAGTTATATTTGTATTTGAATTTAATATATTTGTTAAATATAATTTTAATTCATTATTAAATTTATTATTAGATTTATAATCTGAGAAATAATAATCTATTATATCATTTATTTCTATTATTACATCTTCAATATTTCCTATATTTTTGTTATCTTTATTATTTTTTATATTTGATATAAATTTAATAATATTCTTAATTTTATCAATAAATATTTTATAAGTTTTACTTTCTTCTTCTGAAAATGAATTTAATTTTATAAATGGACTATTTGGAATTATTGTAAATAAATTTGATATATGTACAAAATCTGTATATTTTATGTCAGTATATATATATTGACCATTAGATTTTGGTTGATTTATTATTCTATCAAAAATTAATGTTATTTTATTAGGTATTTTTATTGTATTTAAAGTGTTTTTTACTTCATAACTATTTATTAAATTTTTCATATCAATATCAATATGTAATTTTTTGTTATCTAAATCTAATTTAAATCCTTTAGGTCCTACACGTTTAGTAGAATTTAATATTTCTGATATTTTTTCATATTTATTATTTTTATATAAAATATTAATATAATCAAAAATCTTACTAATATTTTGTGATTTATTTTTTTGATTTATTATTTGTATATGATTATAAATAGATTTACAAATATATGAGTATATTCCATTATCAGTTATATTTGATTTTTCTAAAATAGATGAAAAATTACATGGTGCTTCATAAATTTCATTTGGATTATTATTATTATATATTGTTATATATATAACTTGATTATCATTTGATATATAAAATATTTTACTATTATAAAATTTATTTTCTTCTAATTCATTTTTTTTTATATAAAAACTTCCTATTTGATTATTAAAAGATTTAATATATTCTGTTATATGATTTTTATTTATATCATTTATTTTTTGATCATCATTTTGTAAACGTATTGAAAAATCATATATTTTTTTATTTCTTTTACTTAAATTATAATTATTTAATAATGTAAATATTGAATTTTTATTTGTATTTTTTATTGGTTTTAACCATTTACCTTTATTAAATATTGGTTTACTATTATAATATACATAAACATCACTTTTTATATTATTTATTATTAATTCTGCTATTCCAGGTAAATTAATTATAATTTGAGAAATTTCTAAATCTTTATTTCCAATATTACTAAAATTTATACGAATATTATTTATTTCTTGTTTATTATTAGCTAATTGATTTCTATTATTAAATCCTATATCATTAATTAATATATTATTTTCTGAATAACTTTCATTATCTACTTCTACACCTATACTATTAAAATTAAATACTTCATATTCATTTTTTTGTATTTCTTTTGATTTTACATAAAAATCTATATTTTTAAAATTTAATATATCTTGTAAATAACATTCATATTTTGTACTACCTTTACTCATTTGATTAAAATATATATATTGGTTCATTTCGCTTTGAGAAATTGAATCTGTATATTTTAATTTCATTCTATTTGTTATTTTATTAAATCCAAAATTACTAGGTAATGTATTTCTTGAATTTATTTTTATTATATTTAATTGATTTAATAATAATTTATAATCATTATATTTAATAAATTTTAATTGTTTTACCAATGTATTTATATTTGTTATATTTTCTGTACTCATTGTTATTACTCCTCCTTTTTGTCCTCCTTTTTTTTCTAATAATTTTTTAAGAAATTCTTTTTCTATTTTTGTTTTTTCTATATCAGATTTTCCTTCTGTTAATTTTGCTGTCATTTTTTGTACATTATCCATAACAGTTTTATTAATATTTTTGAATTTTTGATTATTCATTATGAAATCTTCTGAATCATTTGAATTTATCAGTTTTTTTTTATATATTTTACTAGTTATATTTTGATTTATATTTGAAATACTTTCACTTAACATTTTATTATAAGTTTCTTGTTTTTCTTTTATTGCTTCTTGTATTTGTATATCATTATATTTACTATTTTGAACAATCCATAAGAAATTATCTGGTAAAATATCATCATCAGAAATTTTATAATTTTCATTTTTATTATTATCATCATATAAATCAGACCAAATAACTTTATTTGTTGAAGTATCTAAAAATAAATATTTTAATGTATCTGGATTTTGAATTTTATAATAAACTAATTTTTTATCCGTATCTGCTCCTATTATTCTAGGATCCAATTTTACTTTATTATTTATTTTTGATAATGACATTTTTGTATCAAATTCTTCTTTTGTTATTGTTCCATCTTTTAATTGTTGTTGATATAATTTTTTTAATTCATTATTATAATTTAAAAATAAACATCCATCTATATTATTAAATATTGAATTTTTACTTTTTACATATGATGTTATTTTATAATTATTATTATAACCTTCAAATTTAAATTTTGTATTATTTATTAAATCTTCATCACTATTAAAGAAATTATTTAATAATGTTGCATAATTATCACATGTATTATCTTTTGCTACTAAACCACGTATTTTATATGGTGGTGGTCTATTTGGATTATTTGTATTTAAACTTTTATTAAAATATATTTTACTTCTAATATTATATAAAATCTTAATATTATCAAATATATTTTCAATATAATCTTCTGTTCTTATAAATCTCCATTTTGCATTATTTAATATAAATGGTTCTTTATATCTTGACGTATTTTCTCTAAATACAATATCATAGTTTGATTTCTTTTTCTTAATGTATAAATACATATAATATTTAATATCATTTTCTATAAAATATACATAATAAAAATTTGATTTAGTAGGTTTTTGTATATATAATTGATGTGAATTTGGAAATTTTACCCATTCTTCATTTTTTAAATCTTCTAAAAGTATATTTTCTATATAAAAATTATTCAAATAAAATTCATTATCATTTTTAGCTAATTTATCTAGATTATCTGTTACTATACTTGTTTTTTCAGGATGTTCATCTATATCATTATTTAAACATGCTTTTATAATAACTGTTTCATCTTCATTAGTATCCGTTTTATCTAATATTGTATAATTTTTATAACCCTTATTTACTTCCCATACATATGAATCATTTCTTCCTTTTAAACCATATTTTATTGAACTATTATTTTTATATATTAATTCTTTATTTGGTTCTGATATAAATGACATTATTCTATATGTATCTTTATTAAATCCTAATT
>NZQU01000062.1 GCA_002696025.1 Crocinitomicaceae bacterium | reverse complement strand
TAAAAACAAATTTGAATTATTTCTTAAAAAAAATAATGTAGATATTATTTATTTTACCAGCCCATCACAATATTCATTGTATTTAGAAGATACGAAATTTTTAATAACAGTTCCAGACGTAGATCATAGACACCACATAGAATTCCCAGAAGCGGTTAATAATTCAGAGTTTGAGAGGAAAAATGAAATTTTTAGTAAAGCATTACCAAAAGCTTTAGCAATATTTACAAACGCAAAAATCATTAAAGAAAGATTGAAAAAATATTACAACATTTCAGAGGAAAGAGTTTATATAATCAATTTAAGACCAGCGCACTCTGTAGATAACTTTGTTTATGAGAAAGATAAACATGATTTTAACCATAGGATTTATGGTTATTTTAGGAGTTACATCTTGTAAAAAGAAAGGATGTACAGATGAAAATGCAACAAATTATAACGCAGATGCAAAAAAAGATGACGGATCTTGTACCTATGTACCCGTAATCACTTTAAATGGCGATGCGAACATGACAATTAGTGTTAGTTCTGGTTATATTGATCAAGGAGCAACTGCAGTAGATACTGATGGAACAGAAATAGTTGTTGTTGCTGACACAACTGCAATTAATGACAGTACAGTTAACCAATTTACAGTTACATATTCTGCAACAAATGCTCATGGAACTGCTACAGCTACTAGAACAGTAGATGTTATTATCAATCATGAAAATTATCCAGGAACATATGATGTTACTGATGATTGTGGTGGTGGAACAGGTCTTGGCCTTAACAACGATCCATCTATTGCTGCTGGAGCTAATGACAATCAAATTCTAATAAATGATTTTTTCGCTGGAGTTACAACTACTTATGGCACTGCTATTTGTGATATTGATGGAGCTAATATAACCATTCCATCAGCAACTGAAAGTGCACCTGGAGGTCTTGGAACAATTACATATGAAGGCTTTGGAACTATGTCTGACGATGGTAAAACAATGACAATAACATATGTATATTCTAACAGTACACCTATAACAGGAGGTGCTGGATCTTGTACTGCTACTTATACAAAACAATAATTTTAAGATGAAATATTTTTGTTATTTGACTTTATGCATTTCTTTTTTATTACTAAATTTTTCATGTAAGAAAAAAGGATGCATGGATCAAACCGCTGCCAATTATAATGCTGAAGCCAAAAAAGATGATGGATCTTGTGTATATGTTCCCGTAATTACTTTAAATGGTGATGCCTCAATGACTATCAGTGTCGGCTCAGGCTACATAGACCAAGGAGCAACAGCTGTAGATTCTGATGGAGCTTCTGTAGATGTTATCGCTGATACGTCATTGATAAATGATGGTATTGTAGGGACTTTTCAAATTATTTACACCGCAAGCAATGAACACGGAACAGCAACGGCAACAAGAGATGTTGATGTTATTATCAATCATGAAAACTGGCCAGGAAACAATTGGACCATTACAGATGATTGCAGCGACATTAATTTCCCATTAAATTCAACTCCTGAAATTACTGCAGGAGCTAATGAAGGTCAAATTCTAATTAACAATATGTTTAATGTAATTGGAGGTACTGCCATTTGTCAAATTGACGGAGCTAGCATTAATATACCCGAAAACATAGCTTCATTATCAGTTCCTTTGTTGGGTTCTGTAGATGTTACCTACAGTGGTTTTGGAACAATGAATGATACTGGGGACTCTTTTGTAGTAACCTATATTTACAATGCAATATTTGGAAGCGGCACATGTACAGCCACTTATTCTAAATAATTCATTCTTAACAAATATTTAAGGGCAGAATTATCTGCCCTTTTTTATTTTCAAAAACTAATACTTATTTTAGGAAAATGACATTCTACATCAAAACTTCTCTTATTTTATTCCTTTTCATTTCAAATATTTGTGATGCCCAAAAAATAAAAAGAAAGTATAGAGGTAATTACGAAGGAATTATAAAATCATACAAAATTAATTCTGGAGAAGATTACTTAACTGTTAAAGAAACACCAATACGCATATTGGTAGAAAAGAAAAAACTAATCATTACTATTGGAAATATTAAAATTGAAGGACTCCCTGAATTAAAAAATATTAATAGAAATAACATCGAACTTATTTTGAAAAGACCAAATGATTTTGGAACAGAAAAAATAAGAATTTATCGAAAAAATAAAACCTTAATAAGAAAAGGAATATCACCACAACCAGATGCCGAATTATTTAAGCAAAAAAAACGGGGCTAAATAAGCCCCGCAATATTTTAAAAGAAATTTATTCCTACCCTTCAGCTTTCTCTTCGGAAGCTGGAGCTTCTGCTCCTTCTTTCGCTTCTGCTCCCTCTGCTCCTTCAGCTCCTTCTTCTCCCTCTTCCTCTTCCTCTTCTTCCTCAATTGCATTTCTAGCCATTTTAACCGAAACAACAACCGCATTTGCAGGATCTAATATTGTAACTCCAGGGAGTTGAATACTGCTAATTCTTATTGAGTTTCCAATTCTTAATTTAGAAACATCTATACTAATCGCTTCAGGTAAATCTTTTGGCAATCCCAAACAACTTAATCGTCTAAAAACTTGTAATAATCTACCACCATTAATAACTCCCAAAGCAGTTCCCTCAAGTCTTACTGGCAATCCAACTTTAATTTGTTTCCCTGCGACCAACTCTAAAAAGTCAACATGAACAATTTTATCTGTAACAGGATGTTGTTGTATTTCCTGAATAATTCCCATTGATTTATTTCCATCAACATCAATTTCTACCTGATATACATCTGGAGAAAAAATGATTTTTTGAATATCTATTTGCTTTACATGGAAATGTATTTGTTTTCCAGAACCGTAAAGCACACAAGGAACTCTATCTGCGTTTCTAAGTGCAGAAGAATCCTTTTTCCCTACGTTCGCTCTAAGCGAACCGCTCAATTGCGCTTTTTTCATTGTATTTAATTTAAATTATTAATTAAGAGATTTAAAATGAGAACTAATGGACTCATTATTGATTAAACGTTTTATTACATCAGAAAATAACTCAGCACAAGATACAACTCTTATTTTTGGGCTTTTTTCTTTTAATTCTATTGTGTCTGATACAACCAATTCAGTTATTTCAGATTTGTTAATTCTTTCTATAGCAGGTCCTGATAAAACTGCATGAGTACAAAAAGCAGTAACACTTTTGGCACCTTTAGAAATAAAATGATCAGCAGCTGTTGTAAGGGTTCCTGCTGTATCACACATATCATCAACTATTATTACGTCCTTTCCAACAACATCACCAATAATAGTCATTTCAGCAACCTCATTTGCTTTTTTTCGATGCTTATGACCTAAGGCCAGTCCAACACCTAATTTTTTAGCGTAAGAATTAGCTCTTTTGGCACCCCCTACATCAGGAGCAGCCATCACTATATTTGATAAGTCAAACTTTTCAATTTCTCCTAAAAACAAGGTTGAGCCAAAAAGATGATCAACAGGGAATTCAAAAAACCCTTGAATTTGATCTGCATGAAGATCCATTGTTATCACTCTATTTACACCCGCAGCCATAAGCATATTAGCAACTAGCTTAGCTCCAATAGCAACTCTAGGTTTATCCTTTCTGTCTTGACGAGCAAATCCAAAATAAGGCATAACAGCAATTATTTTTCTTGCCGAAGCTCTTTTAGCAGCATCAACCATCAACAATAGTTCGAATAAATTATCAGATGGGGGTGTTGTGGATTGAACAATAAAAACATCCTGACCTCTAACTGTTTCCTCAAATGATGTTTGAAATTCACCATCACTAAATTGAGTAAAGGTGACATCACCTAAAGAAACACCATAGTTACTAGCAATTTTAGTTGCCAAACTAACTGAGTTTCTGCATGAAAATATTTTAATTCCGAAAGACACTACATTTAATTTTGAGATTGCAAATTTAGTTTTTTCTTTGATTCTAAAAAACTATTTATTCAATTAATAGAGCATACCAGCCAAAATTGATGTCGACATACATGCTAAAGTTCCTCCAATAAGTGCTATTACTCCTAATTTTGCAAGAAGTGACTTTCTTTTTGGCATTAGTATACCAATACCACCTACTTGAATTCCAATAGATGCTATATTGGCAAAACCACACAAGACATAAGTACTCATTATAATGGTTTTTTGGGATAATTCATCCTGTATCTCGCCAAGGTGAGGATATGCAATAAATTCATTTATAATTGTCTTCTCTCCTAATAATTGACCAAAATACATACAATCTTGCCACTCAACCCCCATTAAGAATGCAAATGGAGACAACAAATATCCAGAAATACTTTCAAAGCTTAATCTTGTATAAAAACCACCACTAGCAATTAATTCGTTTACAGTTGTCCAATCTCCTACTTTACCTAAAAAATAATTTAAAAATGCAATTAACGATGTGAAAACAATTAGCATTGCACCAACATTGACAGCTAATTTCAATCCATCAGTAGTTCCATTGGTTATTGATTCAAGGGCATTCACACCTATTGAATCTTTTGAAACATTTAAATCTTTATTTACAGGCTCTGTTTCTGGATATAAAATTTTAGCAAAAACAATAGCGGCTGGAGCAGACATCAAAGAAGCTGTCAATAAATGCTTGGCATAAAACATCTCACTTGCTGGATCTCCTTGACCTAAAATACCAATAACAGCAGCTAAAACACCACCTGCAATAGTTGCCATACCGCCTACCATTAAGCAAGTTATTTCAGATTTTGTCATTCTTGATAGATAAGGTTTAATTAGAAGAGGGGCTTCTGTTTGACCGATAAAAACATTGGCAGCAGCAGCCATACTTTCTGAGCCTGAAATACCTAATGTTTTTTTCATAACCCAAGCAATCTTTTTTACTATAAATTGTAAAACACCAAAATAATACAACAAACTAGAAATAGCAGAAAAGAAAATAACAGAAGGCAATATCCAGAATGCGAAATTTTTAAGAACTCCAGGCATCACCATTTGAGAACTATCACCGAAAAGAAAAATAGCTCCTTCATGAGAGAAGTTAATTAACTTGGCAAAACCCTTTGCCAAAAAATCAAAAAACTTGGAAACAAAGGATACTTTAAGAATTAAAAAGGCCAATGCAATTTGAAGAGCAGAACCTTTAATAACCAATGACCAATTTATATTCTTTCGTTTTTTACTAAACAAAAAAGCAATAGAAAAAAGCATTAGCATCCCAACAATCCCTCTTAAAATAGAAGCTATTGAAAAAGGAGGGCTTAAATTAGAACTATCTTGGTCATGATATGAAAATCTTTTTTTAGGATCATTATTTTTAAGTAAAGTGATCTTATTTTCTGATGAATAAATAACAGAGAAAAATTCTTCTGATTTTTTCTCTTTTTTATCATATAAACATAAAATCTTTTTTGAATCTTTTGGACTTATTTTTAGTTTCCAAAAGCCTTTTTCTTTATTGGTAAGGTTTGTATCTGAGCATGAAAAAGAATGGTCAGTATTTAATGTAAGGGAAAATGAACCTCTTAAATAAATCTCATCCGAAAACTCATTCGTATTAGAGAATGATGTGTTAAAACAAAAAAATAAAATGAATAATTTAAGGCTTACGCTTTTTAAGTTCATCTCTAATCGTTGATGCTGTTTCATAATCCTCATTTTCAATTGCTTCATTTAATTTATCTTCAAGTTCTGACAATGACAAAGCTACAAGTGGACCCTCATTCTCATCTTCAATAAAATCCTCTTGTTCAGAAACCTCCTCTATATCAAATCCCTCCTCAATAATGGTTCCCGCTTCTTCCAAAATAGAACTATAGGTAAAAATAGGACAATTAAACCGAACACTAATAGCAATGGCATCAGAAGTCCTGGAATCAATCTCAGTTACAACCCCATCTTTTTCACAAATTAGCTTTGCATAAAAAATCCCCTCATGA
The DNA here is from genome assembly GCA_002696025.1 of Crocinitomicaceae bacterium. Lineage (GTDB taxonomy): Bacteria > Bacteroidota > Bacteroidia > Flavobacteriales_D > Crocinitomicaceae > UBA952. The sequence goes on along the minus strand of NZQU01000062.1, from coordinate 9,656 downwards.
AAATTATATATAATTACTTCTTTCAAATAAATATCATAAGCCAAAGCAAAGCTTTTGAATAAATCATGAGTCAAGGGTCTTGTAGGCTTCATTTTTTCAAGCTCAACAGCTATAGCCTGGGCTTCAAAGCCACCAATTATAATCGGTACTCTTCTTTTACCTCCAACCTCAACAAGCATAAGAGCATAAGCTCCAGATTGAGTTTGGCTGTAAGACAGCCCAGCAATAACTAGCTTTACTTTTTCCATTTAAAATAAATATAAGAACAAATTAAAACAGTTTTAATTGTTTTCCGCTACAAAACGCTTCATTGAATCATTTAATCTAGGAAGAACTTCAAAAGCATCTCCAACAATTCCATAATCAGCAGCTTTAAAAAATGGTGCTTCAGGATCAGTATTGATTACAACAATTACTTTAGAACCATTTACACCTGCCAAATGCTGAATGGCACCTGATATTCCAGCAGCAATATAAAGGTTAGGTCTAATAGCTATTCCTGTTTGACCAACATGTTCATGATGTGGCCTCCAACCAATATCTGAAACTGGTCTTGAACATGCTGTTGCAGCACCAATTGTTTTTGCAAGATCTTCAACAATTCCCCAATTTTCAGGGCCTTTCAAACCTCTTCCTGCAGAAACCACCAATTCAGCCTCTGGCAATGGTATGTCACCATCTAATTCTTTTTTAGATACAATTTTAATTTTAGCTTCTACAATTTCTAAAGATAATTCCTCAACAACACACGATGTCTCATTTTTTTCTGAAGGAATACTATTTGGAAGCAAGGAAATTATTTTTTTATCTGTATTAATTGCTATTTTGGTGATTGCTTTTCCTGAAAAAACATTTACACTTATATTTCCATCAGCATCAGGAATGGAAATAGCTCCAGGTACCATACCCACTTTTAATTTTGATGATAACATAGGCGCAACTGACTTCGCTATATAGTCATGAGAAAAAACAATTGTATCAGCATTAATTTGTTCTGCAACTGATGAGATTAAATTACAAATCTGAGTTGAATCAACAGCATTAATTCCTCTGTGTACAGATACTTTCTGAGCACCATATTCACCTAATGAAGAAAGAGTTTGATCATCTATAGATCCATTAGTTAATACATGTACTGCTTCATTTAGTTTTTTTGCATATGTAACAGCTTCATAAGAAGCTTTACCGATTCCATTTAAGGTATTTATATATACTAATATCATTTTTTAATTTTTTTGATTAAATAACTTTAGCTTCATTGTGTAATAAAGCAACCAATTCATCCATATTTTCCGGGTCAATCATTTTGCATGCAGATTTTTCATTTGGCAATTCGTAAGACACAAAAGAAGTTAAAGGTTGACACTCAATTGGAGCGACTACGTTTAATGGTTTTGTTCTCGCAGCCATTATCCCTCTCATATTCGGAATTCTTTGTTCTGCGACTCCTTTAGCACATGAAACCACTGCTGGAAGAGACAGTTCTGAAACTTCAACTCCTCCTGGAACTTCATTTTCAACTGTTAATAAATTATCATTAACATCTAACTTAGATGCAACAGAGACAAATGGCAAATCAAGCTGTTGTGCCAACATGCCTCCAACTTGTGACCCATTATAATTAATTGTTTCTTTACCTAATAGTACCAAGTCAAAAGATTGATCTTTAGCATAAGCTGATATTTGGGTTGCAGTAAAATATGCTTCAGTTGGTTCAGCATCTATTCTAACAGCATTGTCAGCACCAATAGCTAATGCTTTTCTAATGACAGGGTCATCTATGGCTTTTCCAACAGTTATAATAGTTACAGATCCACCTAAAGATTCTTTTATTTCAAGAGCCCTAACTAAAGCATACCATTCATCATAAGGATTAACAATATATTGAACTCCATTTTCGTCAAACTTTGTATTTCCATCGGTAAAAGAAATTTTAGAAGTTGTATCTGGTGATTTACTAATACAAACTAGAATTTTCATATATATATAATTTTATAGATTTTATTTTGATTTGCGAATTTACAAATTTAAAAACAGAAATTATTGTCATCTATTATATATTTGCTCATAGAATTAAAAAATTAATTTTACTACCTTTATTTATAACATGTCAGAGATAAAAAATCGAGTAAAAGAAAGCAGTTTGATTTCATTTGAAGTTTCATCAATTATGCCACAAAATCAAATAATTGAAATCGATATTAAAAATCAATTGTGGCAAGGTCTGGTTTTAAAAGAACGAGAATACAGACAATGGATTAAAACACACACGTGGGAACAATATAAAGAAAAAGCTGTCTATATTCATTGTTCATCTGACGCTATAATACCAAGCTGGGCATACCTTTTAATTCTTTCATCATTATCTAATTATACCTCAGACTGTATTCTTGGCTCTAAAGAAAACCTATTGAAATATTTGATAAAAAAAAACATAAATGCTTTAAAACTTGACTCATTTATTAACAAAAGAGTTATGTTAAAAGGCTGTTCTGATGGCGTTGAAATAGACTATGCTTTATTTGAAATAACAAGAGCCTTTTTACCAATAGTCAAATCCCTAATGTTTGGAGAGGCTTGTTCAAATGTTCCTTTGTACAAGAAAAAAAACTAATCCTCTAGCTTATTTATTTTAAATGTACCCTTAGGTTTAATAAAGGTATAACTAGAAAACTCTTGATTTGTTTTTATACCCTCTCCATAAAAATATGCTTTTGGTGTTTTAACAATAACAGATGAGTTTGTGTAAATAGAGCTATCCTTTTGATTCCAATATAAGCTTTCTGTCTCCAATGTCTGTTTTTTTTTAAGATTATACAATCTCACAGAATCTCTAACAAACATTTTCCCCTCTGAAAAACTAATCTGCCCATAATGAGCTGAAAGTGTTGAAACAAGAACGCCTTCGTAAGAAAAAAAATTTACTCGGACACTATCTTTAAATTTTGTTAGTGAAATGGGTTTGTGATAAACCTCTGTTATTTTTGAGTAAATATCAACTTTGGAGTATCCTGAATCAACAAACGTAATATGAAAATCTTTAATTACCTCATCGGGAGAGCCCTCCTTAAATGTAACTCTTTGAATATCATTCATGCTATTTTCACATGAAAACATAAGAAAAGATAAAATGAAAATTTTAAAACATTTTATCATAAATTAATTCAATAATTAAAATTATTTTAAAGATACGGTAACCCCCCAGCAAGAAAGCGACATCGAACTTGGGTTTCCATTATCAAACTTTTCATCTGAAGTAGGAAGCATAGATCTACATTTACTAATCGACGCACTAACAGAAGCACCTGCAGATCTAGCAGATTCTAAAACTTGTATAGCATAGTAATAGTTGCACTTTCTTTCAAATGTACTTGAACCACAGCTATTTGCCAACGCAGCGACACTATTCCCTGCTAATTTCAAGCCTTCTCCTCTATATTTACCGGTAATTTTTCTGCCTTCAGAATATGCCTTCTTATAACTTCTGTTATTGAAATATCTTTTAACCGCCTCTATTTCCATATCGGCGATCTTACCCAAAATAATATCTTTTTCATCTGGGGACATTTCCATAGTTTTAGCTTCATTTAACATATTTTGAGCAGCATCATACTTTCCTTTTGCTCTAAGCAATTTAACCTTTGCAAGAACTGATAATGGTGAACGATCAATGTTTAACAAAGTATCAATCAAGGTTTCATACTCGGGACTTGAAGTGCATTTTTTATTTTCAAGTAATTCAATGAAATTATTAACAGCAAGAATTTTGGCCCCTTTATCTTGAGGCAATTTACTTAGATACCCAGAAAGCTCAGGAAGTATATCATCACAAGTTCTAATAACTCTATTGAATCTTTTGGTGATAAAATCAAGTGCCTTAACATCAAGATCATACTCACTAATAATACTTGACATTCTAAAATATTCCTCGATAAGCTTTGCTTTAAGATCTTTATTTTCTCCGTTAGTCTGAACATAATAATCATATAAACTTCCATAATATCCAGTAACATTAAAAATAGAAGGCTTATATTTTGAATAAGATTGAGATTTAATATAATTCATCTCTGCTTTTTTATAATCTGGCTTACTTCCTTTAGCATACCACTTGGCCATTTTCTCGTAATAAGATGAATCTAAAGCCAAACCGTTATTTTGAGCTCTTTCAAAAACTGAAACAAGTGAATCACTATATAAGGCAATTGTAGCTTTGTCTTTGTCTATTTTTTTAATTGATTGATATGAACGAAACAAAATCTTTAGATTGTTCATTGTCATTTTTCCACAAAGCTTTTCAGCTTTTAAATAAAATGAAAACTCCATTTTATACTGATGCAATGCTAGCAATTCATCTGAAGCAAAGTCTTTTGCTCTAAGTCTGCTTTGTTGAGCATCATATTTAGCCTTTTTACATTGTTTTTCAATATCTTGAGAAAAGACATTTGAAAAAGATACAATAAAAATGAAAAGTAGTGTTTTTGTGTATAGTCTCATATTATAATTTTTAATCTAACTTTCTTTTTCTAAACCATCTTCCAAAATTAGAAGGTGATAATATTAATCCAAAATTTATTCCAATATATTTTTCATCAACTTCATTAGCAATACCAGAACCTCTATTACCTAGAACCACTCCAAAATTAACAGATGATAATGATTGCTGGATTACTATTGGTAAGCCAATTCCAAAGGTCATGCCAAAATCAGCAATTTCATTTTCATCAATTTGGTAAGGCAAAGTATTTTGAAAGTAACCCAATCGATAATACATTCTTTCATACCAACTTGATATTAAAGCTTTTTCTAGATATTTCATCTCTGGAATAAATTGAATACCAAAACCTAAACTTTTACTTTTTGAAAATTGAATATTTTCATAACTATCATCATTTGGAGCATATGAACTCCAATCAGACTGTCTATATCCAGCAATTAGCTTAAGTTCAGATAACCTTTTTTTATTATTAACTACTCTACCATTAAATTTAATAGCATAAGCAAAAGATAAATCCATTTCTAATGGAATCTGAGAGAAACAATTTCCATTTGAACAAACAGAACTTGATAAGGTATCAAAAATAGAAGGGTCATAAATGTTTTCAGAATAAAAATTCGATTTACTGTACGTTGACCTTAATTTTTGGGAGGGCTCTAAACATAAAGAAAGTTTTAAGGCATGATTTTCTGATATATTTTGGTTAAAATATAGTCCAAAGTTATAATATAAAGAAGAAAAGGCTTCTGTACTTTGCTCAACCCCGCCCGCATTTGAAGAAGAAGAAACGATCGCACTTGTTCGTGTATTATGAAGACTTCCAAATAAATACGCAACATTACCTCCAATTGATAAATGCGTACCCTTCCACTTAATTAAATTAGAAGACAAACCTAAAAACAACAATTGCGAATTTCCTCTACCTTCATAAGTATGAATTAATGAGTCCAAACCTGTGTATTGTTCGTTAGAAAAAGAATAGCCTTTTGAAAAATAAGGACGCAATCCAAAACATAGGCCAAAATGCTTTTTAAAACTCAAAGCTAAGGCAAAATGATGAAGCGATGAACTTGGTTGATATACACTTGCTTGTTGATCATTCACAAATGAAAATCGCCCGGTTAATGAAGTAGAAAACAATATTTTACCTGGACTCAACAAACTGTATGAAGCAGGGTTATAAAAATTTAAAATAGTTGAATCAACATGAATTCCTGCTACTTTTCCTGTAGATTGAAAAACAGGATGCTTAACATCTTCTTTGTCGCCAAGTCCAAAGACTGAAAATGCAGAGGTGGAAATATTTTGGGCAGTAGAACAAAAAGTAAAAATCAAAAAGAACAATATAAGCGAACTACTTTTCATTAAGTAAATATATTTGGTAAATCCCTCCAAGAGTAAAATTTTCGTCGGCAAAGATGCTGTATTTTTGATTGAAATCAAAATGATTGGCATCTCCTCCTGTAATAATTATATTCATTTCAGGATATTTGGCTAAATAAAGGTCTATCATCCCCTCTATTTCATTAAGCATGCCAAAATAAACACCAGATAAAATAGACTGATTGGTATCATTTCCAATAAAACTGCTTGGTTTAACAAAATCTAGATCTGGTAAGTTCGCTGTTTTTTGATTAAGCGCTGCCAATCTTAATCTTAAACCTGGAGAAATGCTACCACCATAATAAACATTATTCTGATCAACAAAATCAAACTTTATACAAGTACCTATATCAACACATAATTTAGGCTTATTATTACAAAAAGAAACCAAAGCAGCAGCATTAGAAATTCTATCTTTACCTAAAGTTCTAGGTGTGTCATAAGACATTTGAAATGGCAAACGAACTGAAAAAGTTAATTCAAAAAAATCATCGCCAAAGGTTTTTTTTAGCAAATCAACATGTTCATTTTTAGACACATTTGATACTGCTACCGATGAATTTGGATAATCTTGCCTTAAAGAATTTAACTGAAGTGATGTAAGAACTCGAGTTTCAATAAGAAAGCCATCTTTATAAACCCCTAATTTCGCTCTAGTATTTCCTAAATCAACTGAAAGAACCACCATAAAATAGTCTTAACGAATTACTGAAATATGCCCAGTTAAATGATACTCTCTTTTTGTCCCTCTAGCATAGGACAATCTCCATATATAAGTTCCGGGGATAACCATTTTACCTCTATATAGGCCATCCCATTCAAAATTAATATCATCTGATTCAAAAATAAGTTCTCCCCACCTATTGTATATTTCCATATTAATTCCACTAACACCAATGAAGCTTCCGCTAAAAGTTTCGTTAATACGATCATTGTCAGGGATAAATGTATTTGGAATGTAAATATAAAACTCCTCTTCAATCGTAATAGGCTTTACAATACTATCCAAACAACCATTTGCATCTTCAGCAATTAATGTAACAAAATATGAACCCGCATCACTGTATACATGATTAGGATGTGTTAATTGAGAACCCATACCATCTCCAAAAAGCCAATCATAACTTGTTCCATTTGAAGATAGGTTTTGAAAAGTTATTGGTATACCTTGATAAAGGGTACTGCTAATAATTGAAAAATCTGCATTGGGTTTAATTACTTCTATTTGAGTAAGACCAGACACAGACATGGTTTGACAATCATCAGTAACAATTACTTCATAAGTTGTTGAAACAAGAGGGGCAACTGTAATTGATTGAGTGGATGCACCATTATGAGTCCATGTATAATAATAATTACCATAACCACCGGAAGGAAAAACAGAGAGCAATACAGAATCACCCGGGCAAGTTTGAGTCATTGGGGTCATCGTAAGGCTTAATGGAGGACTAACAACTGTATAAATGATGCTATCAGAATCAGTATTTCCACAAATATCTGACACCTCAACAATATATGTTGTAGTATAGTTAGGTGTTACAATTAATGAATCTGATAAACCAACAACCTGAGAGTTAACAGTCCAAATATAAGAGTATGGTTGTGCACCTCCTATTGCATCTGCATATAAAACATTCAACACATTTGGACAAATTTCTACAACATCACCTGAAGTCGAAATATGAAGCGTGTCAAGAATTGGAACATTTACAATGTAATCAGTAGTTACAGTTTGATTTAAACAATTATCAGTAACGGAAACAGAGTAAGTAGTTGATACTGTAGGTGAAACAGTAATAGATGATGATGTACTTCCTGTACTCCAAATATAAGTATAGGGAGAAACACCCCCTGTTGTAGATGCATTTAATGTAACATCATCACCAGGACAAACCATCTGGTTTCCATTTATAACAACATCAACCGGCATGACATCTTGAATTTGCAATTCCAAATCAATTGGAGACATATTTCCACAAGGATCCTGAATCATAAATGACATAATCAAACTTTCCAAGCCCTCAGCAAGTGCGTCATTAATTACATTAATTGTAAATGAAACTGATGTTTGACCAGGATTAAAAGTAACATTAGCTGGAACACCGGTATAATCAACCCCATTTGTTGCAGTACCCGAAAGCTGAATAGGAATTGTCAATGCCGTATTGCTACCTTGTTGCCTTTCAACGGTTACAGTAGCATCTACACATCCTTCAGCCATCCATGTTGAATCAAGGAAAACCTGTTGAGAAATAGAGTAATTGATATCTATTGGATTTGCAGAAGACAAACTATTTGCTTCCAGAAATATACCTGAATCCCATTCTCCATCTCCAACATCAGAAACTGCTATTATTAAATGATAAGTTTCACCACATTGAACCTGAGAAACAGCTTCAAGAACTTGTGTAAAACCGTCATACTGAATATAGGTTGGTGATGAATTTTGAGGAGCGGTAGAACCGTCACCATTTGGAATAAAAAATGCTGAATTTGTTATCGCATTAACATTATTAATAGAAACAATACTTCCATTAGTTGGAAGCCTAGCAATGTTCATCATTCCCGGAACACCTGGTCCAGATATAAAAAAACCGAAGACATCATTAAAACCAGAATTATTTGGGGGAGCAAATTCAGGATATTCATCAGAGCCAAATACATATTTAAATCTCACAGTATCAGAATATGGAATAAAATCAAATTCTAAAATAGAGGCATTAAAAGTAGGAGAACCATTAATAATACTAGATAAAAGTCCGGACCCTGCAGTTCCATTATCAACTCCAGCACCGGCCTGATCATTTGGACCATGTGGACCAGAACCATTTTGCAAAACAGTTCCCGTCGTCAAAACGATTCCAGAGTCAATTCCTAAATTGGTTTGACTTCCATCAAAATACCCAATAGCACTTGGACTTCCATTGTAAGTGATATTTGAAACAGTTACACCAGGTCCAAGAAGAACATTTTGAACCAAACCTACAGGACTTTGCCCAGAACTTGTAACTAACTGAGAGAAACATGTTTGAGTTAAAAAAAACAATAATATGTTAATATATAATTTCACGTATTAAATAATACGATAATTTTTGAAATAAGTTGTGCAATTAAGGACTTCTTAATGATTTAATTATAAATCTCTTCCAAAATAATGTATATCATTATGATTCTCATCAATTTTATCCTTTATTTTTTCTATTGATTTTGTAAGAATAAAGATTTCTAAACCACAGTGCTTTTTTAGCCAATCCCAACTTTTTCTTTCATTTTCAACGGCCATAGCAATATGAAAAAAAGTCATCATATCATTTGATAATAGCCACTTTTGAGCAGGAATATTTCCTTCTGCAGCATTGATCATTGCCATTAAATGAGCATACCCATTTTCCAAAAGCCAGTTCCTAGCATCATCTTTTAAGTAAATTGCAAATACAGACATCGCCAACTCTTTATAACCATTTTCGTTTAACCATTTTAAAAAACCTTTGTCCCCTTCTATAGCCTTAGCCCATGCTAAAATTATTTTTGGTGGATAACTAACATTATTCAATGTTACACGTTGGCTACTTTTTTCCATTTCATTATTTTTCTCAGCTTGTCCCATAATCAACTAACTCTAAATCAATATGTCTTTTTTTGGGGTTTACATCATCTATTTTAACCCTTACACTTTCACCAAATGAAAATTCTTTTTTTGTGTTCACTCCAACAATGCAAAATTTATCTTGGTCAAAAACATATCTGTCACCAGGAATTTCGCTTAAAGAAACCATTC
>NZQU01000061.1 GCA_002696025.1 Crocinitomicaceae bacterium | reverse complement strand
GCATGAAGAACCCTTTGACCCAACTGCGTGGGAACAAATGAGCGCAAGTCTTGATACCAGCATGCCTGTTCAAGGCAGTGAAATTGCTCAAGGTACTCAAGGAGCTCAAGGTATAAACGGATTATCATCATTATCTAAACTAATCCTCATAGGTTCAACAACCACAGCTGTGGTTGTTGGGTCCTATTTTGTTGTTAAGTCAATGGATAATGATCAAGTAGATGAAAAAGTAATTAAAGTTACAGAAGTAGACAATAGTAATACTCCAGGACCAGATGAATTTATTGTTACTCCAGGGCCAGATAACACTCCTGCTTCAGGACCAGACACTAAAAATACCAAAGGACCAGACATTAAAAACACCATTGAAGAAGTAAAGCTTCCTGAACAAAACATAAATGAAATTCAAGAATCAGGCATTGCAGAAATACCTTCACCAACCAAAGAAGTAGAGGGCCCTGATAATACACCTATTGTCCACAATTCTGATCATGAGAAGTATGAAATCAATAACATTTCTGATATGTGTCTTGGGAATACACAGAAAATAGAAAACACAAACTCAATCAGTATTTATGTTAGAGATAACAAAAATTCAGAATGGGAAATTGCGTCTAACAAAAGCTTATCATTTGAACCTAAATTTGATGGAATCCATCAAATTGGTGTAAAGATTAACGGTCAGTTTGAAGAAATCGTTGAATTTGAAGTTTCAAAAACAATCTCTAATGCTTTTGAAATGGACCATGAGTTGAAATATGTAAATGGACTGCCAACAATGACAGCAGAGGCAATTAGTGGATTACAATCCAAAAAGTGGAGTATTTCAGGACTTTCTGGAACAACTGGAGGTAGAAAAATTATGGCTACTTTCTTCAGAAAAGGATCTTATGATATATCATTAGAGGCTAACGACTTATTTGGATGTGAAGTTAAGGAAACTAAAACATTTTATGTTGAATCAGATTATAACTTATTGGCTCCAAATGCATTTGCTCCTAATTCATCTGATTCACGAAAAAACAGATTTATTCCATATGCATTAACTCAAAGAGATGTATCATTCCAAATGATCATACTTGATAAAAAAGGTGGAGTGGTTTATCAAACATCAGATAGTTCAACTCCTTGGGATGGTGTTGATACAAGAACAGGGCAAATGGTAAATAAAAACAGTGTTTTCATCTGGAAAGTAGTTCTGATAAATCCAGCTGCTGGTGAACCTAAAGAATATAGAGGTACCATTACAAGAATGTAATACTACTTCTTTTTAGAGCCACTATACATTTCGTACTGGCGAAAACTACATTCAATATTACCATTAAAAACCTTAACTTTTTTTGAATGTTTTAATGCGATACATTTAAGTGCATTCATATTTGATGAGATCATCCAAAAATTAGTTCCTGTCATTTTATTTTTTAACCAGGTTCCAATTTCAGCATATAATTCTTCTACTTCCTCCCCCATTCTTTCTCCATATGGTGGATTGGTTAAAACAAAGTAAGGTGTTTCTGAATTAGAAATTGAATCAAAAGAATTGATATTTGTTTTAACATCTCTAGCAAATGGAAAGGTTCTTAAATTTCTTCTTGTTTTAATAATCATAGAGTCACTGATATCAATGCCTATAATTTCGCATGGTAATTTAGATACATTTCTATTCACCTTTTCATATATAGACATCCATAAATCTTGGTCATAGTTTAATAAGTTTTTAAATGCATAATAGTGTCTTTCAATATTTGAAGGGATTCCTGAGGCTAGAAGAGCTGCTTCCACCAATAGCGTTCCTGAACCACAAAATGGATCTAAAAATGGTGTTTTTCTGTCCCAACCAGACATTCTGAGTAAACATGCAGCAACCACTTCGTTTAAAGGGGCCAAACCAGCTTCTGTTCTATAACCTCTTTGAAAAAGTGGAGCACCACTTGTATTTAAGGACAATACAACTTGATTATTTCTAATGTATAAATCAATTAATATTTCAGGTTTTGAAACAGAAACGTCTGGTCTTTGGCCGTATTTATCTCTAAAAACATCAACTATTGCATCTTTTACAAGCAACATTGGATATTGAGTACTTTTAAAAATATCAGAAAAAACAGCACCTTTAACTGCTATCGACCTTTTATAAGTAAACAGTTCGTCCCAATTTAATTTTTTTGCTTTGTTATATAAATCACGTTCAGAGTTGATCCTAAAAGATGAAAGCTCTACTAATATCGAAATAGCACAACGGATATGAAGATTTAAAAAATACACATCATCCCAATTTCCTCTTATCTGAACAGCACGATTTAAAATCTTAATTCCATTATAATTCAATTCTTTTAATTCATCAGAGAGTACCTCCTCAAAACCATAAAATGTTTTCAGAGTAATTACAAAATCTTTTTCTTTTATTTTCATAATAAATTATATACGAATTAGCTTATAAAAGCTTAAAGCAATTATTAAATTTGTGACAAATAAACAAATATTGAATCGAAATACACCACTAATATTATTATTCTTATTATTATTTCATAATAATTTGATTCTAAGTCAGCAAAAAATCGGCTTGGTTCTAAGTGGTGGTGGTGCTTCAGGAATGGCTCACATAGGTGTTATTAAAGCTCTTGAAGAACATAATATTCCAATAGATTATATTACAGGAACATCAGCAGGTGCATTTATTGGAGCATTATATTCTGCAGGCTACTCGCCTCAAGAAATGGAGTATTTCATTTTATCTGAAGAATATCAGGAGCAGGTAATAGGTGAGTTAAGCAATAGTCATAGGTTTTATTATAGAGAACCAGACATAAACTCTAGTTTAATTAACTTATCTTTTTCCAAAGACAGTATTTTTAAAAGATCATTACCTCTTAATTTTATTTCACCAATACTCCTTGACTATTCATTAATGAAGTTCTTAAGTCCAGTTAATACTGTTAATAATAAAAATTTCGACCAATTATTTGTGCCATTTAGATGTGTCGCGTCTGATGTTGCAAAAAAAAAATCTATTGTTTTTAAAAGTGGCGATTTAAATAAAGCAGTTAGAGCTTCAATGACTTATCCCTTTTACTTAAATCCAATCAAAATTGATGGTGTATTATATTATGATGGTGGCCTCTACAACAATTTTCCTGCTGACATAATGTATAATGATTTTAACCCTGATTATATTATTGGAAGCAATGTATCTTCAAATGCTCCTCCTCCTGACGAAAATGACTTATTTGGAATTGTAACAAATCTTTTGGTTAGTCATACGAATTTTGATTTGCCTTGTGAAGACGGTATTATAATTGAGCCAAGCATTAACATAGGGACATTTGATTTTAAATATGTTAAAAAAGCAATTGATGCAGGATATAAATCAACCATTGATAAAATAGACTCCATAAAAGAACATGTTATAGAATTTAAAAAACCGGAGCAAATTACACTTCAAAGAAATCAATTTCGGAAAAAAAATATACCTATAAAAATCAGTTCCATTTCGCATGATTTTTACAAAAAAAACTCAGTCGATTTTGTGAAAAATTCTTTTATTAAAAACAATCACAAACAAGTAATTAATGAGGATGAATTATTTAAAAAATACTTTCGACTTTATGCGTCAGAACATATTGATTTTTTATTCCCCTCATTATCATTAAATAATGACTCTTCTTTTAATCTAGATGTATATTCACAAAAATCAAAAGATTTTCAACTAGATATCGGAGGCCATTTCTCTTCTAGACCAATAAATACAGGGTATTTAGGCTTTCAATTTAGACATGTGAAAAAAATTGCTTCAACTATTCAAGCACAGTCATATTTTGGTAAATTTTATGGTTCTTTAAAGCTGTCTTATAAAGCAGAAATTCCATTTAAAATTCCATTTTCAATTAAAAGTTATTTTGTTTTAAATCGATGGGATTATTTTAGAAGTTTTGCTACTTTTTTTGAAGATGTTCAGCCTTCTTTTCTTGTCCAAAATGAATTGTATTTTGGTGTTAACTTATCCCACCCAATTGGCAACAATTCTAAATCAATTTTTGACATCAGATCTTTTGACTTAGAAGACAATTATTTTCAAAGTGATAAGTTCACAAATGTTGATACAACAGACAACACCAATTTCATTGGTGGAAGTGTAAGTTGGGACTTTACATATAATACACTTAACAGAAAACAATTTGCAAATTCAGGAAACTTATTTCATGCCAAATTAAGATATGTATCAGGTCAGGAGTTAACAATTCCTGGTTCAACCTCTCCATTTAAAGACTCTCTCATAAAACAACATGAATGGCTTAGTTTTAACGCCCATATACAATCATTCATTTATGAAAGTAAAAAAATACAAATGGGTGTTCATGCAATGAGCACTATCAATTCTCAATCTTTGTTTTCAAATTATACAGCTAGTTTATTAGCCTTACCTTCATTTTCAATACTACCTGATATTGAAACCTATTTCTTGCCTGAATATCGTTCACCTCAACATATTGGAGGAGGTATTAATATAGTTTATTCGATTGTCAAAAATTTAGAATTAAGATTAGATGCTTATTTTTACCAGCCTTTTATATTACTCGCAAAAAATGAAGACGGAAGCATACAATATACTGAACAATTTAAGGGTAGCTCTTGGCTTTCATCATCATCTCTTGTTTATCATAGCCGAATTGGACCTATCAGAGCAACTCTTAACTGGTTTCCTCAACAAGAAAATCAATTTGCTTTTCAATTCAGCTATGGCTATGTCTTATTTAACGAAAGAGCAATTAGGTAATAATTAAAATATAAGCTATGAAAAAAAACATTTGCGGTATTCAACAAATTGGTATTGGCGTACCAAATGTTCAAAATATATGGAAATGGTATCGAAAAGCATTTGGAATCGACATTAAAATATTTGAAGAAGCTGCTGAAGCTCCTTTGATGATTGATTACACAGGAAATAAAGTGCAATCAAGAACCGCAACTTTAGCCTTGAGCATGGAAGGTGGTGGTGGCTTTGAAATATGGCAATACACAAGCAGAGACACATTAAAAGCAAACTTTGAAATTCAACCAGGAGACTATGGCTTATACGCTGCAAAAATTAAATCGAAAGATGTAATTAAAACATTTGATTATTTTAATAAAATTGGATTAAAATCTCTAAATAAACCACATAAATCCCCTAATGGTTCACTTAGTTTTTTCATTAAAGACCCAAACGGAAATATTTTTCAAATTGTAGAAAGTGATGATTGGTTTTCAAATACAAAGCATCCATCACATTGTGGTGGGCCAAGTGGAATTATTATTGGTGTTAGCGATATTAACAATTCATTGAAATTTTATCAAGACCTTTTAGAATATGATAAAATTGACTATGATGTCACTGATGAATTTGAAGACTTGAATTGCTTACCAGGTTACATAGGTAAATACAGAAGAGTTAAATTAAGCCATACAAATAAAAGAACAGGCCCCTTCTCCGAACTTTTAGGTGCATCTGAAATTGAATTGATCCAATCAATGGATAGAACAGATTGCAAAAAAATATTTATGGACCGTTATTGGGGTGACTGGGGATTTATTCATTTATGTTTTGACATTCAGGGAATGGACCTTTTAAAAAATGAATGTGAAGCAAAAGGATATCCATTTACAGTAGATAGCGACAATTCATTTGATATGGGTGAAGCTGCCGGAAGATTTTCATACATTGAAGATCCAGACGGCACATTAATTGAATTTGTTGAAACTCATAAAGTCCCTGTAATTAAAAAAATCGGATGGTACATCAACCTTAAAAAAAGAAAAGTAGGTAAAAATTTACCGAGATTTATTTTAAAAGCAATGGGATTAAATAGAGTGAAATAAATCTTTATGAAGAATCATTTAGAGATTATAAATAAATTAAAATCTTCCATTTTAAAAAATCAATTACCTGGAGAAAAGGCTCACTTACAAATGGCACCTTATAGGATTTCTTCAATTGAGGCTAAAAAAAGAAATAAAAATCCTAGATTATCTGCTGTTGGAATTCATTTATTTCTCAATTCTAAAAATAAACTTTCTACTATTTTAATTCAACGGACTAACAAACTCCCAACTCATAAAGGACAAATAGCATTTCCTGGAGGTAAAAAAGACAAAACAGATGTCAACCTATTAGAAACTGCAAAAAGAGAAAGTAAAGAGGAATTAGGAATTGAAAATGGAACTTTAATTGGAGAGCTAACGCCCGTTTATATTCCCGTATCAAATTTTGATGTGAGCCCATTTGTTTTTTTTCATGAAAATCATCCTAAAATAGTTCAATGTAAAGATGAAGTCGAACATTATTTTAGCATTGAAATCGAAAGTATCTTAAACCCAAAAAATATTGATCGATTTGATTACAAAGAGAATGGTAAAGTGATCATTAAAGGAGTACCATGTTTTAATATAGCTGGCAAAATAATTTGGGGAGCAACTGCTTTAATCTTAAACGAGCTTAAACATATCTTATCATAAAAAATGCCTTAAATCAAAAAGAGGAACAACATATATTGCTCCTCTTTCTGCTAAACCATGCTAAACTCAAAACTACTATGAAGTAATTCTGGTACAAATATAATACTATTTGATACTCGAAAAACATTTGATGATGAAAAATTATGATTTTTTTGCAAATGTCATTTCTCTTTTACCTGGAGGTCCTGGTAATGAATCAATTACAAAACCTATTTTTTTTAATTTTCTTTTAACAATACCCTTTGAGCAATAAGTCACCAAAAAACCATTTTTTTTAAGAAGCAAAAACATTTTCTCTAAAACACTTTCATTCCATAATTCTGGCTGTGAACTTGGTGAAAAAGCATCAAAATAAATAACATCATAAGAATTTGGTATTAAAATGCAATTTTCAACTTTAGACTTATATTTCAAAAAAGAAAAAAATGAAGTCATTAAAATTTCCTTATTCCAATCTGATCTATGAAATAAATCAAATTGATTGTTTAAATTTTTATTTATTAATTCACAATAATTTAAAGCAGACCATATTTTTGGATCCTCCAAAGGATAAGGTTCTATTGTATGATAGTTTATTTCAAGATTTTTTTTAATTGAATAATCTAAGGTCAATAATGCATTTAATCCTGTGCCAAATCCAATTTCAAGAATATTTATTAAGCATTTATTTGGAGAAATCTTTTGAATACCATTTTTGATAAACACATGAAGTGATTCTTGAATGGCCCCATGAACTGAATGATAGTGTTCATCTATGTCTTGCAAAAACAATGTATTGCTTCCATCTTTAGTTATTTTAATTTCTGGTGAAACTTTCATTCAAACAAAAAATTAATCATTTAAAGTGTTAAATGTAGAGACATTAATTATAATTTTTAAAATTTCATTCAATAAAGAAAAAAATAAGGTAATGAATTATGTATATTTGTTAAATGGAAAAAAAGGCAGGTATTCCCAAAAAATCAAGCAATAGAATTAAGCAGGCTTCTAAGCTATTGTTAAATGAATTGGGTAAAGTACCACCTCAAGCAGTAGATGTTGAACAAACTGTTTTAGGAGCCTTAATGCTTGAGAAAAATGCCATATCCAAAGCAATTGATATACTTAAGCCAGAAAGCTTTTATGATCCAAAACATCAGTATATCTATTCTGCTATTAGAGAATTATTTGCCAGTACAAACCCTGTAGATCTTATAACAGTTACTTCATATCTTAAAAAAGAAGGTGATTTGCAAGCCGCAGGAGGAGCTTCATATATTTCCCAATTAACCAGTAGAGTTGCATCTTCAGCAAATATTGAATTTCACTCAAGAATTATTGCTGAAAAACACATCAAAAGAGAACTAATTAGAATGAGTAGTGAAGTAATTCAAGAATCATATGATGATACTCAAGATGTTTTTGATGTATTAAGTAATGCGGAAGGATCTCTTTTTAAAATTGCTGAAAACAATACAGGAAAGCAAGTTCAAAATATGCAATCTGTTGTTCGAGAAGCAATCGAAGAAATTGAAAAAGCTTCAAAAAATTCAGATGGAATTTCAGGTATTCCTACCGGATTTATGGATCTAGACAAAATAACTTCTGGATTCCAAAAATCGGATATGATTGTTCTTGCAGGAAGACCAGCCATGGGTAAAACTGCTTTTGTGCTTTCCATGGCTAGAAATACTGCTGTCGATCATGGAAAAGCAGTTGCTTTCTTTTCACTAGAGATGTCTTCAGTTCAATTGGTTAAAAGATTAATAGCAAGCGAAGCAAGATTAGATGCTGATAAATTAAGAAAGGGTAATTTAAGAGAAGATGAGTATCAACAATTACATACACGTATATCAAAACTTGCAGAAGCACCAATTTTTATTGACGATACAGCTGGACTTAGTATTTTTGATTTAAGAGCGAAATGTCGAAGACTTAAAATGCAACATAATATCGAGATGGTAGTTATAGATTACCTTCAGTTAATGTCTGCAAAAGATGGAAAAGGTTCAGGAAATAGAGAGCAAGAAATATCAACTATATCTAGATCTATTAAAGAAATAGCAAAGGAATTAAATATTCCAATCATAGCACTGGCTCAGTTAAGTAGATCTGTTGAAACAAGAGGAGGAGACAAAAGACCAATTTTATCAGATTTAAGAGAATCTGGAGCTATAGAGCAAGATGCTGATATTGTAGGCTTTTTATATAGACCAGAGTATTACGGATTTACTACAGATGAAGATAACAATTCCAATCATGGAATTGGTGAAGTAATTATTGCAAAACACAGAAATGGATCAACAGGAAATATTAAATTAAGATTTGTTCCAGAATATGCCAAATTTGAAAATCTCGAACCGTACGGACTTCAAGATGGTAATTTTGCAATCCCAGAAAATGCTTTAATTGACCAAGAGAATAATACTTATACTGTAGGCAGTAAAATAAATGATTCAAATAAATTTGGTTCAGAATTTGATAACACTGATGACGAAACACCATTTTAAACTTGATATTCAGTATGAGTATTCTTCAAAAGAAAATAAGCCTCCTTTTTATTTACATCAGCATTAGCGTTACTTGTTTATCAAGTTATATATTGGTTCCAATGGATGAATCTCAATCAAATCATCTAAAGGCATATGGCATTTCTTATTGGACTCTTGAAAATGGTATAACTATAGAATGGCTTCTAAATTATCGAGGAGGATCATTTTTATACCCAAACCTTCAAACGATTCAAGATGAACTGTCAATAAGAGGAGTTAAATATCAAATATTAACAGATGGACAAGTAAATACAATTAGAACTCAGATTGGTGACCCTGAAGTAAATATGGAAATTACCCAATTAGAAAAAGCCCCAAAAATTGCCGTTTATACTCCACCAGGAAAACAACCATGGGATGATGCAGTTACATTGGTTTTAGAATATGCTGAAATTCCATATGAAAAAATTTATGATTCTGCCATTGTACTTGGAACTTTGCCGGAATATGATTGGCTTCATCTTCATCATGAAGATTTTACGGGTCAATATGGTAAGTTTTATGCATCATTTAGAAATTATCCTTGGTATAAAGAACAAGTTTTTATGGCAGAAGAAAATGCTAAAAAACTAGGTTTCTCAAAAGTTTCTCAAATGAAATTAGCCGTTGCTCAAAACATTAAAAATTTTGTTATTGGAGGTGGTTTTTTATTTACTATGTGTAGTGGTACAGATAGCTTTGACATATCTTTGGCTGCACACGAAACAGATATTTGTGAGCAAATTTTTGATGGAGATCCAAGTGAGCATTCTTGTCAAGAAAAAATGGACTTTAATAATGGTTTTGCTTTTAAAGATTACAAATTAGAAAAAAACCCTTTGGTTTATGAATACTCAACAATTGACGGAACACAACTCAGACGAACAAAACGACTTAACGAAAACCTTGATAATTTTACTTTATTTGATTTTTCTGCGAAATGGGACATTGTTCCAACAATGCTGACTCAATGCCACACTGATGTTATTAAAGGTTTCATGGGGCAAACAACTGATTTCAAAAAAAAATACATCAAATCGAGTGTATTAATAATGGGAGAAACAAAATCAATTAATACAGCTAGATATATTCATGGCAACTTAGGACAAGGCACATGGACTTATTATGGTGGACATGACCCTGAAGATTACACTCACAGGGTTGGAGACCCCCCTACAGATCTTAATCTTCATCCTAATTCTCCTGGATATAGGTTGATTTTAAACAACATTCTATTTCCTGCTGCAAAAAAGAAAAAAAGAAAAACTTAATTATTGATCTTCACTGCCAAATCATTAAATGACTTACCATTAATTGCAAATCAAATAATTTCGATTGTAGGTGAACGTGCTATTATTTGTTTTGATGCTCAAATGGGGTCTGGGAAAACTACCTTAATTAAACATTTAATTCAAATTTTAAGTACTGATAAATTTACAGGTTCACCAACTTTTACCATTGCAAATGAATACCATTCCCTAAAAGGAGATAGAATAAGCCATCTAGACCTTTATAGAATAGAAAAAAAAGAGGAGTTATTTGATTTAAATATTGACTATTATCTTGACGAATCGAAATATTGCTTCATTGAATGGCCAGAAAAATCTATTTCTTTTCTTCCAAATGACACATTTTGGGTGTATATTCGTATAGAGGAAGATCAAAGCAGAACAATCCAAATTGAAAATGATCACAAACCCTAATGTATTAAAAGGCCTTATAGAACAAGGGGGACTATTGCCAAAAGAAGAAATGCTTGAGGTATTTCAAAAAAAAGAAAGTCTAAATATTGGCATTCCTAAAGAAGTTTCTTTTCAAGAAAGAAGAGTTGCTCTTGTTCCCGAAGCAGTTTCTTTATTAGTATCTAATGGACATCGTGTAAAAGTCGAAACTGGTTGTGGAGAAGGTGCAAACTTCTCAGATAATGACTATAGTGAGGCTGGAGCAGAGGTTTGTTATGATAGAAAAGAAATATATTCATGTAATTTAATTTTTAAAGTAGCACCACCATCCGAATTAGAAGTTGATATGATGACTGGAAATCAAACTTTTATATCTGCTCTTCAAATTTCAATTCAGCCAAAAGAAGTCCTTCAAAAATTAATGAAGAAAAAAATAACAGCTGTTGCCTGGGATTACATTAGAGATGAAACAGGTGTTTTTTCGGTAGTAAGAACTTTGGGTGAAATAGCAGGAACAACATCCATACAAGTTGCTGGAGAATTGTTATCTTGTTTTTCTTCTGGTAAAGGAATGATTTTAGGAGGAATTGCTGGAGTTCAACCAACTGAAGTTGTTATTATTGGTGCTGGAACAGTAGGAGAATCAGCCTCAAGATCTGCATTAGGTCTAGGAGCATCTGTTAAAGTATTTGACAATTCATTAGCTAAATTAAGACGACTTCAAAATGACATTGGGTCTAAAGTATTTACTTCTATTCTTCAGCCAAAAGTATTGGCTAAAGCAATTAGAAGAGCTGATGTTGTGATTGGTGCAATTAGATCTCCATATGGAAAAACACCATGTATTGTTTCAGAAGCTATGGTTGAATCCATGAAAACAGGCTCAGTAATTGTTGATGTTAGTATTGATCAAGGGGGTTGTTTTGAAACGTCACAAGTTACCAATCATATTGAACCTTCGTATATTAAACATGGCGTCATTCATTATTGTGTTCCAAATATAGCATCTAGAGTTTCAAGAACAGCTTCTTTTGCATTATCTAACATATTTTCACCCTTATTACTTGAAATAGGTGAAAATGGTGGAACTACAGAATTAATTTGTAGAAACCCTGGCTTTAGAAATGGAGTTTACATATACAAAGGTGTTCTTACAAATGAAGTTCTTGGAAAAGTTTTTGATCTAAAATACAAAAACATTGAACTTTTAATTCCTAGAATTTAATTTCAAAATAAATACTAGAATATAACTGAATGAATAATCTAGTTAAACTTAATCTTCCTTTAGCTCAATTAAAATTATCTGAAGAAAATAAAATCACTTTTGTAAGGTGCCTTATTAGAAATAAAAAAATTGTGCTTACACCTGAGGAATGGGTTCGTCAACACCTCATTTATTATTTAGACTCACACTTTAATTATTCTAAATCTCGAATGGCTGTAGAATATGAAATTAAATACAATCAATTAAATAAAAGAGCAGACATCGTTTACTTTGATTTAGACAGTAATCCATATCTTATTGTCGAATGTAAAGCACCAAATGTTAAGCTCAACAAAGATGTTTTGCATCAAATTGTTACTTACAATTCAAAATTAAACACCCCATATATGTTGATATCAAATGGAATTGAGCATTATATATTTGAAGTTATAGAAAATCAAATAATAGCAAGAGATACATTAAGCAAACAATGAGAAGAGAAATCATTCATTTTAATCAATTGAAAATAGAATACCTAGTTTTTGGTTCAGGTAAAGAATGTATTTTATGCATGCATGGCCATGGAAGATCAGCAAATGACTTTGAGTTTCTTGAAAACAAAGACAGAAAAGTTATTTCGATTAATTTATTTCATCATGGAAACTCATATTTTCCTGATAGTAGAATTGAAAAAAAACCCATCAAAATAGATGAATTTTATGAAATGATAATAAATATTTTAGATAAAGAAAATATGTCATCATTTCATTGTTTTGCTTTTAGTCAAGGAGGAAGATTTATTCTTGCACTTCTACCCTATCTAAAAAATCAAATACGATCAATTACACTTCTATCACCTGATGGAATGGATAACAATAGTTTTTATAATTGGTCGTCCAGGAGAAAGCTACTTCGTGAATTATTTATTTCATGGGAAGAAAAACCACAAAGGCTCAGAAAAATAAGTGACATAGCAGTTAAACTTAGACTAATGAGACCTAAAGTTAGAGATTTCGTATATAAATTCACAAGTGATCCTCAAACAATGAAAAGAGCATCTAAAAGCTGGAGAAGTTTTAGATCAATCATGCCAAATACAAAAGTAATTGGACAAACAATCAAAGAACAAAATATTCCACTATTAATTATAATGGGAGAATTTGACAAAATAATAAGACCATCTCAGGCATATCGATTTATAAAAAAATGTAAATTAAAAGAATCTGTAATGGAAATTAAATGTGGACATGATTTTTTTAAAAAAGAAACCGTTAATTTATTTAAACCACATTTACTATTTAATACTCAATAACCATTTCATGGTATCAATTTTATCTGCAAAATCAGATAAAGAAGGGTTTTGAGAAATTCCAAATGGTGTAAAACCATTGGCATCACCAACTTTAACTTGAATGAAATCTTTATTTAAATCAATATATTCATTTACCTCATTCATATTTTTATATCTATGATAATGAATCATTGCAAGAGGAGAAAACAAGTCTTTTGATTCTCTAAGTAGAACAAAGTTATTATCCAAAAT
>NZQU01000060.1 GCA_002696025.1 Crocinitomicaceae bacterium | reverse complement strand
TTAAATCAAATAACTAATATTGTAGTTATAATAAGCTAAAAGTATGAACATTATTCGTTTTATTTCCTTTTTCTGTATTCTAAATTTATCTATTCATGCTCAAAGTATTGATTCTCAAGAGTTGAATCAACTGATGAATAAGTGGCATCAGTCGGCATCAGAGGCTGATTTTAATTCATACTTTGATTTTACAACGGATGATTTTATTTTTTTAGGTACCGATCCAACAGAAAGATGGGATAAAAAACAATTTATGGCATTTTCTAAGCCATATTTTGATAAGGGCAAGGCTTGGGACTTTAAATGTATTGAGAGAAACTGGGTTCTTGATTACTCAAAAGACATGATTTGGTTTGACGAAACATTAAATACATGGATGAATACTTGTAGGGGTAGTGGAATTCTTATAAAAACTAAAGCTGGTTGGAAATTAATATATTACAATCTTACCGTACTTATTGAAAATGAAAAAATCAAGGGTTTTATTGAGTTAAGGAAACAATAAATGATGCTTATGGTGCAACACAACATCATCAATTTAAAGTCTTATTATAAAGATCAATTAAGTTCAATTTATTCTCAGAGAGAAATAAATTCTTTTTTCAAAATAGCAGTCTACAATAGAATGAAGTGGAATTCATCGGATTACATCATTCACTCTAATAGCCATCTGTTTTCAGATTCCGATTGGATGTATTTAAAAGATTTGGTTGCACGTTTGTCTTTACGTGAGCCCATTCAGTATATTGTTGGAGAAACCACCTTTTATGGTCTAAAAATGCTCTGTAAAACAAATGTCTTAATACCTAGACCAGAAACAGAAGAGTTGGTAGATTGGGTATTAAATGAAGTCAATCAAAAAAAGGAATTGAATATATTGGATTTATGTACAGGTTCTGGATGTATTGGATTGGCATTGAAAAATTCTTGTAGTAATTCAAATGTTACGCTATCAGATTTTTCTCAGCATTGCCTTGATTTAAGTGAGGAAAATGCATCTTTAAATTCTTTAGAAGTATCAATAATCAAACAAAACATTCACATTCCTGCAGACTTTTATAAATTTAAAATTAAATCTTTTGATGTTTGGGTATCCAATCCACCTTACATTCCATTATCGAAGATATCTGATGTTGATGAAAATGTATTAAAATATGAGCCTAAAGAAGCTTTATTTGTTAATGATGATGATCCACTAAAACCCTATCTAGACATTTCAATTCAAGCTTGGATTTATTTAAATAATCTTGGGTTTTTGTTTTTTGAAATTCATCATGAGTATGCTGATCAGCTTCAAGACTTGCTTTTAGAACTTGGATTCATAAATATTGAAATAAAGATTGATTTACAAGGAAAAAAAAGGATGTTGAAAGCACAAAAACCTTAACTTTAGATTGTGAATATTGAAGACGCAAAATTAAAATTAGATCAACTTACAAAAGAGATCAATCATCATAATAACTTGTATTACATAAGTAGTGCTCCAGTTATCTCTGATTACGAATTTGATCAGCTACTCAATGAATTGAGTGCTCTTGAATCTCAATATCCATTATTGGTTCATGAAAACTCTCCAACAAAAAGAGTAGGAGGGGACATCACCAAAAATTTCCCTGCCGTTAAGCATCGCTTCCCAATGCTTTCTTTATCCAATACTTATTCTAAATCAGAAATTGAAGATTGGGTAGTAAGAATTCAAAAGCTGACAGATGAACCCATTCAATTTGTTTGCGAACTTAAGTATGATGGTGTTGCCATTTCATTATGGTATGAAAACGGTCAGCTTTTCAAAGCTTTAACAAGAGGAGATGGAGTTAAAGGGGAAGATGTAACCAATAATGTAAGAACGATTAAAACAATTCCACTTAGAATCTCTGATGATGCTCCAAAATCATTTGAAATCAGAGGTGAGATCTTTATGCCGATTGCAGCATTTGATCAATTAAATGAACATAGAAAAAACAATGATGAAGCCTTATTTGCGAATCCTAGAAATACTGCATCAGGTACATTGAAGCTTCAGGATTCATCACTCGTTTCTAAAAGAACCCTTGATTCATTTTTGTATAGTGTTTATTCAGATGAGAAGATTAAAGACTCTCATTATGAGCAAATTATACAGTCAAAAAAATGGGGTTTTAAAACCCCAAGTTCCCATGATCGTTACATAGAACTTGCATCCTCAATTGAACAAGTAATGAGTTTTATCAATTATTGGGATGAGAAACGATCAGAACTTCCATTTGAAATTGATGGAATAGTCATTAAAGTTGATGATGTCAATCAACAAAATGAAATTGGAGCTACCTCAAAATCTCCAAGATGGGCCATCGCTTATAAATTTAAAGCTGAACAAGCTGAAACAATACTAAATAGTGTTACTTATCAAGTCGGTAGAACGGGCTCTATCACACCTGTTGCCAACTTAACTCCTGTACAATTGGGAGGAACTACAGTTAAAAGAGCATCTCTTCACAATGCAGACCAGATTGCAAAACTAGATTTGCATATTAACGACTATGTCTATTTAGAGAAAGGTGGAGAAATCATTCCCAAAATTGTGGGAGTTAATCTTAAAAAAAGAAAAGCTGAAAATACAAAGGTTAATTTTATTCAATGTTGCCCAAAATGTGACGCCAGATTAGCTAGAGTAGAAGGTGAAGCCAATCATTTTTGTCCTGATGAAAAAGCCTGTCCGCCACAGGTCAAAGGTAAAATAGAACATTTTATAGGCAGAAAAGCTATGAATATTGATGGTTTGGGTCAAGAAACGGTTGACCAATTGTTTAAGTCGAACTTAATCTCAGACGTTTCTGATTTATACAATCTCAAGTATGATGATTTAATTCAAATGGATCGAATGGCTGATAAATCAGTGAACAATTTATTGAAAAGTATTGAAGCTTCTAAAAGTGTTGTTTTTTCAAAGGTTTTATTTGGTTTAGGCATTCGCTTTGTTGGAGAAACAGTTGCTAAAAAAATTGTGGCAGCATATGGTTCAATAGATTCAATGATGAAAGCTTCAATTGAAGAATTGATTTTGGTTGATGAAATAGGAGAAAGAATTGCCAATTCATTATTTAATTATTTACACAATGAAGAAAACAAGATTTTACTTAATAAACTTAAAGAACATGGTCTTCAAATGGAGCAGGCCAAGAAAGTACTTTCATCAGAAAAGCTTTTAAATCAAACAATTGTCATTTCAGGTGTCTTTCATCAATACTCTAGAAATGAAATAAAACAATTGATTGAAAATAATGGAGGGAAAGTCGGCTCATCAATTAGTAAAAAAACTAATCTTTTGGTTGCTGGAGAAAATATGGGGCCATCTAAAAGACAAAAAGCAGTAGATTTAAATGTCAAAATTATAAATGAAGATGAATTTATTAATTTAGTTAAATAAACATTGCTTTGGAAGATAACTCTATTTGGAATTCTATTGACTCGTTATTGGTTGTTATCAACTCAGGTGATGATGCGCATCTTCAGAAATTAAAAAAATCCTTAGATCAAGCCAAAGCAGACAGTAATATTCGAAAGCTTATAATTGTAGCTCTATTACCAAAAGGAATTGATAAAAACACAATGACCCCTGATTTCTCGATTTATTTTATTGCATCTTCAGATTTTAATTTTTGGGGGAAACTTAAAGATCCCCAACTAATCAATGAATTGAATCAAAATAAATTTGATACACTTGTTTGGATCGGAGACGATTCTCATAGATTTTTTAATAAGTTAAAAAAAATATCATTTAAAAATAAAATAGGAGTCAATGCCTATCGTTCAGATTTTGAAATGAGCCTTAATTTAGATGGTCAAGAACCATCAAAAATCATTAATTTTGTCAAAGAAGTTTTATTGAAATCATATTGATATGAAAAACCCATTTAAAGGCACAGGAGTTGCTTTGGTAACACCATTTGACAAGGATTATAATATTGATTATTCTGCTTTAAAAAAGTTGGTGCGTTTCCAAATAGACAATGGTACCGATTTTCTTGTTGTTCAGGGTACTACTGGTGAGTCTCCATGTCTTAGCAACGAAGAAAAAATGAAGGTTTTGAATACAGTTATTGATGAAAATAATGGTGCACTCAAAATTGTATATGGAGTAGGGGGTAACAACACCAAACTTGTTGGCGAATTGTTCAAACAAATTCCTGATGGAGTTGATGGTATTTTATCAGTATCACCATACTATAACAAACCAACTCAAGATGGAATAATTGCCCATTTCACTTATCTATCGTCTTGCACTGATTTGCCTATCATTTTATACAATGTGCCTGGTAGAACAGCTTCAAATATGACTGCAGCTACCAGCTTAAAATTAGCTGAAATTGACAATATTGTTGCTGTAAAAGAAGCTTCTGGAGATATGGACCAAATCATGGAAATTATCAGATTAAAAAATGATGATTTTGGTGTTTTATCTGGCGATGATGCATTGACAATGTCTATTATATTGTGTGGAGGAGAGGGTGTGATTTCAGTTGTTGCCAATTCTTTTCCAAAATTATTCTCTAAGATGGTAAGTTCCAGTATGAGTCACGAGGTAGATCAAGCAAAAGAAATTCATTATGATTTGCTTCACATTACCCGTTTGTTTTTTCAAGAAGGAAATCCTGGAGGAGTAAAGGCTGCATTAAACACAATGAATATCATGGAACCTACCATGAGATTGCCCTTGGTTCCGATATCAGAGGAACTTTATTTATCAATTAAAAATGAGACCTTAAGGCTAAACAATTAAATGTTTAATCGTTTTTATATTTTACTTTTTATATCAATTGCTTTGATTTCATGTAATCAAAAAGCGAAGCACAATCAACTAAATACACAGCAAAATAAATCGGAATCAAAACCTGTAAGTGATACAGTTCAAGATTCTGTGTTTTTATCGATGGGATTGTATTCAATTAGCAATTTAAATCCCAATATTCGAGTGGATTTAAAATACACCTCCAATGACAATTTTTTGCAAAAAGTATTGTACAAAAAAATTGACAAAGCATATCTCCAAAAGGATGTTGCCATTAGACTTTCTAAATGTCAAGATTTTCTTGATAGTATTATGCCTGGCTATCATTTAATAGTTTATGATGCAGTAAGACCAGTTAGTGTTCAAAAAATAATGTGGAAAGCCATGGATAGTCTTCCGCCAAAGATTAGAAAGAGATATGTTTCATCTCCCCAAAGCAGGAGTTTACATAATTTTGGAGCAGCTGTGGATATTTCATTAATGAATGGTGACCAACTATTAGATATGGGTTCTGAATTT
This sequence comes from Crocinitomicaceae bacterium, assembly GCA_002696025.1. Classification (GTDB taxonomy): domain Bacteria; phylum Bacteroidota; class Bacteroidia; order Flavobacteriales_D; family Crocinitomicaceae; genus UBA952. The sequence continues at coordinate 2,752 of NZQU01000060.1, read as the reverse complement.
GATGAGTTTAATGAAATTGCCTACCCAAGAATGGAAGATGAATTTTTAAAAAAAGGCAAATTAAGTCATGAACAATATGAAAACAGGAAACTTTTAAGAAAGGTGATGGATTCTCAGAATTTTGAAGTTTTATCAACAGAATGGTGGCATTTTAATGCTTGTTCATTTAAACACGCAAGAACAAATTATAAGGTGTTACTTGAGGAGTAATGCTATTTTGTTTTTTTGATTTTCACCCCTTTTGTCTTTATTAAAATATCTAATATGTTATTCTTATTTCTTCTAGATACTGGTATTGTTTCCTTTGACTTTAATACCAGTTCAGATGATTTGTAATTAAAGGTATCAATAAGGGCCACATTTATTAAGTATGATTTGTGTGTCCTTATAAAAGTTGGTATGGGCAGCAAGTCAACATATTCCTTAAGAGGTTTAGAAATCATAATTTTCTTTTGATTGGTTAGTTTGAAAATACAATAACTACCTTCAGCTTTAATCGATTCGATTTCATTTATTTTTACTTCATTAAAATCATCTTCAGTTTTTAAACAAATGGTTTCAAATTTACCAGATTGATAACTTGCTAAAAACTTTTTATTGACTTGTTGTCCAGCAATTTGAATCTCAGCTTTTTTGTATGCATCACATAATTCTTTATAATCAATAGGTTTTAATAAATAGTCAATAGCAGAATATTTAAATGCTTTAATTGCGTAATTATCAAAAGCTGTAGTAAATATCAATTTAAAGTCAATGTTATCAAATTGGCTTAAAAGGTCAAAGCCCGTTCCGTCTTTCATTTTAATGTCAAGAAATATCAAATCTGGTTTGAAATCATTAATCAAGTTAATTCCTTTCTTGACTCCATCTGCTTCTCCTATTATTCTTGCATCTTTGATGTGTTTCTTAATTTTATCTTTTAAAACCAGTCTGCAATTCTTTTCATCGTCAATTATACAAATGTTCATTTCTAATTATTTTGGTAAGGTAAATGAATAAGGACCTTAGTCCCAGATTCATTATTTGTTTTGTTTAAATCAGTAATCTTAATGTTGGATTTTTTATTAATAACTTTCAAACGATCAGTAGCCAATTTTATTCCTTTTGACTCTGTATTTTTGAATTTAAATTCTTTAGATTTTTCTAGCCCAATACCATTGTCAGTAATGATACATTCTAAAATTTGATCATTTAAAATCGAAATTTCAATATTAATAATTCCCTTTTCTTCAATATGATTGATGCCATGTTCTAATGAATTTTCAAGAAATGGTTGAATAATCATTGGAGGAATACAGAATTCATCTGTACTTATTTCCATATCAATATTGATATGCCATTCAAAAGAGTTATCAAATCTGAGCGATTCAATCTGTAAATAATGATTGATCATCTCTATTTCTTCTTCAATACTAACATATGTTTTTGATGATTGATTTAATGAGGTCCTTACAAGTCTTGAAAATTTAATTAAAAAATCTTCTGCACTTTCATTTTTATTTTGAGTAATTAAACTCTGTATTGAAGCTAAAGAATTAAATATAAAATGAGGGTTCATCTGTGCTTGTAATGCACTTCTTTCAAGTTCTAAAATCGTTCTTTGGTTCTTTATTTTTTTCTTTATTTTTTTAATGTATTGATTGATTGCTGTGCTAATAAGAAAAATGGATAAAACAATAATTATTAATATAAACCAGATCTCATTCCAAAATGGTTTTTTAATTTTTATACTAAAAAGAAGCTTTGGTTTTGTCCAACTTTTATCAGGTTTTTGCATGGATATGAGAAACTTAAAATTACCTGAAGGTAGGTTTGGGTATCTAAGTTTTCTTGAATTTGTAACAATCCAATTTTTATCATTACCCAAAAGCTTGTATTTATAATTAATATCACCTTCATTAATATAAGAAAGTGCTTCAAATGAAAATTCAATTTTATTTTCATTGTAATTTAAAACAGCACACTTATTAATTAATTTTTTAGGATAATTAAATGAAGTTAAATAAATAGGGTAGGAGGAGGTGTTGAGATCGTCATTTAATAGGTTTAGCTTATTAATTCCTTTGTTGGTTGCAATCCATAATGCGTTTTTATACTCATATAAATCATTTACCTCATTGCTAATCAATCCATTTTTATTGGTGTAATTGCTTATGGATATTTTATTGTTTTTATATGTTATAAGACTAAACCCTTCTTTTGATAAAGCATAAATTCGATCATTTTTAATATATATTTTATGTATCTCATTACTAATTAGATTTTGCTTTTTATTTACAATCTGGGGTGGTTTATTTTTTTTGTGAATAACGATACCATTTCCTCTTGTTGCAGTAATTAAAATGTCTTTGTATAATTTAATACTTGATATTCTGGTATTGTATTGTTTATATTTTTTAAAATTTGGAATCAATTCATTTTTTGACAAGCAATAAACTCCATTATTTGTCCCTATTAACATTTCATTATTAAATCCATATGAAATACAATTTAACCTGTGTTTTGGAAATTTTAATGAATTGAATACCTCATTATTTTTACTTGAGTATTTATTAAGATAAGATTGATATACAAAATAAATGATTGAATCTGTTATTAAGATATCTTCAAATGCAGCATCACCTAAAATGGGTTTTTTATTTATATCCGAATAAATATATGAATGGGCTGAAATTAATGAAGCAAATAAGGTTTTCTCGCTTGTGAATTTTAGTTTTTTAATAAAAGTTGGATATGGCATTCCAAGCTTTAA
>NZQU01000059.1 GCA_002696025.1 Crocinitomicaceae bacterium | reverse complement strand
TTTAACCAATAATGATATAACCGGCGGAAACTCTGGATCTCCTGTTTTAAATGGTAAAGGAGAGTTAATTGGGCTTGCATTTGATGGAAATATTGAGGCCATGGCTGGTGATGTGATTTTTGATAAAAATTTACAGAAGACTATTAATGTTGACATTCGATATGTTTTATTTATAATAGATAAATATGCGGGTGCAACAAATATTATTAATGAACTTTCAATTGTTAAATAAGAGCAAAGGATACAAAAAAAGTTAAAGAGAACGTTTTTATCGTTTCTTATTGTTGTTAATAAAGGAAACTTAGTATATTAGAGCATAATAATAAAACAGATGAGCGAAGTTGCAAAAATAGAATTGGGGGGGGAATCATATGAGCTCCCTGTAATTACAGGGTCAGAAAATGAAAAAGCTATTGACATTTCTAAGTTCCGTCAAGAAACTGGGTATGTTACACTTGATTCGGGTTATAAAAATACCGGTGCTACCAAAAGTGCCATTACATTTCTTAACGGTGAAGAAGGGATATTAAGGTATCGTGGCTATCCAATAGAACAACTTGCTGAAAATGCTACATTTTTAGAGGTTGCATACTTACTGTTGTATGGAGATCTACCAAACAAAGATGAATATAAGCTATTCGAATCTAGCATAAATAGACACACACTTGTTCATGAGGACATGAAGCGATTTTTTGAAGCATATCCATCTCAGGCTCATCCAATGGGAGTTTTATCATCAATGATATGCTCATTATCTACTTTTTACACTGAATCATTAGACCCATACAGAAGTTCTGACTTGAAAGATTTAACTATCCATCGACTCATTGCAAAAATGCCAACATTGGCTGCATGGGCTTACAAAAATTCAATTCGACATCCATTTATTTACCCTAAAAATGAATATGGCTATTGTGAGAACTTTTTACATATGATGTATGCAATGCCTACTGAGGACTATAAAGTAGACCCTATTGTCTCAACTGCATTGAATAAATTACTTATTCTTCATGCTGATCATGAACAAAATTGTTCAACCTCAACTGTGAGAATTGTTGGTTCGTCTCAAGCGAACTTATATGCAACTATATCTGCTGGTATTTCAGCACTTTGGGGGCCTTTGCATGGTGGTGCAAATCAAGCAGTAATTGAAATGCTTCAGCAAATTCATCATGATGGTGGAGATGTTGATAAGTGGGTGAAAAAAGCAAAAGATAAAAATGACCCATTTAGATTAATGGGCTTTGGACACAGAGTTTACAAAAACTTTGATCCAAGAGCCAACATCATTAAAAAATCATGTGATGATGTTTTAAATCAAATGGGGATAAATGATCCTATGTTGGATATTGCTAAAAAGCTTGAAAAAGTAGCGCTTGAAGATGAGTATTTTAAAGCAAGAAACTTATATCCTAATGTAGACTTTTATTCTGGAATCATATACAAAGCAATTGGCATCCCTACTGACATGTTTACTGTTATGTTTGCTATGGGAAGGCTTCCTGGATGGATTTCTCAATGGAAAGAAATGTTAGAAAACAATGATCCAATTGGACGACCTAGACAGATTTATACAGGGCATAAAAATAGGGATTATGTCAAATTAGAAGATAGATAAATAGAAATAATGTCAATATGACATATTTGTTTATTTGGCATCACATTTGAGAATAAAAACATAAAATATAAATATTATGGCACTAGAATTTACAGATGACAATTTTGAAGAATTAGTAATTAAAGCAGACAAGCCAGTATTGGTTGATTTTTGGGCAGAATGGTGTGGGCCATGCAGAATGGTTGGACCACTTGTTGATGAAATCTCAAAAGAATATGAAGGAAATGCATTGGTAGGAAAAGTAAATGTTGATGAAAACCCTAACATTGCTTCTAAATATGGCATAAGAAGCATCCCAACTATTTTATTTATGAAAAATGGAGAAATAGCTGACAAATCAGTTGGAGCTGTTGCAAAAGCACAATTGGCATCTAAACTTGATGAATTAATTTCTTAATAAAAAATCAAAAACCTTTTAAAGCCAATACACAAAGTATTGGCTTTTTTATTGTTTGATACCTATTTTTTTCTTGAAAACACTTACAAATAAATACAAGAATAAAAGAACGGAAACAAAAGAAAAACTCCGTCCAATTACATTTCCGTATTTGGTATAAAAAGTTACTTCATCGTTTTTATTAATAGTTCCCCTTATAATATCTTTGGACCACCATTTAGTTTTTTTAATCACATCTCCTCTTTGATTAATAATACCGGTAACCCCAGTATTAGCTGACCTTGCAACACTTCTTCTATTTTCAATAGCTCTTAACCTAGAAAAACTAAAATGCTGTTTATGCCCAGCAGTATTACCCCACCATCCATCATTTGTAATCACAAAAATCATTTCTGCACCTTTTCGACATTGTTCGGCAATAAAACCCCCATAAATAGACTCGTAACAAATACTTGGAGCATAAACACCATGCATACTTGAAATTACTTTGGCTTCATTTTCTATACCTAAAGAACCTGACATCCCTCCATTATCATTTGAAAATTCATCTAAAAATTGAAGCCAAGAACCAAAAGGAACCTGTTCAACCCCAGGCACTAATTTTGATTTATGAATAATTTGAGTTGCTTTATTATTTTCAATTCCCAATGATGAATTATAATATTCAATATATTGATTTGAATTTGGGATTTCTTGACTTGCTCGTGAATTAATCGTATCAAAAAAATCAACGGTAAAACTTCCAATTAAAAAATGAAAATTAGAATGATGTTTCATCCAAGAATTTATTTTCTGCATGTGTTTGTCATGTGTCAAGTTTTGTTCAACTAAGTTTTTGCTTATTGCTGTTTCAGGGGCAATAATGAAATCAACATCAGAAGGCATTCCTCTATAATTGGAATTTAAATTTGTTTCTGCCATATCAATAATCTCATCAAGTTGATTTAATGAAGTCCCCGAAAACTTTTCGTTATAAGGATCAACATTGGGTTGAATTAATAGGACACTTACAGGATTAGAGCTCTCAACATAGCTTGCATACGAATATAGAGAATAAGATAATGGAAGTAGTAAGACAAAAATAAATGTAATAACCCGTCTCTTTTCCTTAACAAATGATTGATTGTTAAAAATATAGGAATTAACAATCTGAAACAATAACAAATTGATGATTAAAACCCATAATGAACCACCAAGAACACCTGTGTATTCATACCATTGAACCCAACTAGGATATACAGAAAATACATTTCCCAGTGTCAACCATGGCCATGAAATTTCCCAATGAAAATGAACAAATTCAAACCCAATCCAGATAAATGGCAAAGAAATTAAGCCCTGTTTTTGTCCAATATATTTTCTAGTTAAATGAAAAATATAAAAAGCAAAAGACATTAAAATTGTGTTTGTAAAAATCGCTAGAATAGCTCCCAATTCATCCGCATTCCATATCCACCAAGATGCACCAATATTATAAATAATAAAAGCTATGAGAGCATGAATTATAATGTTTTTTGATCTTAAGTTACTGTTTAATAAGAAATTTTCAATGATTAGTAACGGAACCCATGAAAAAAAAGAAATGAATGGCATGCTACCTGAATAAGGGAAAGATAAAACCATTAAAAAACCCGATAGAAGTGAAAATAAATATCTTTTTTTTCTATTCATATTAGCTATTTAATATAAAAAAAGAAAGGCCAGATAACTGACCTTTCCATTTTAAAATTTATATCAATCAAACTTGACTTCCATCTCAACTCGACGGTTTTTCTGTCTTCCTTCACTAGTGGAATTATCCGCAATTGGTTTGGTTTCACCAAAGAATTCGACAATTAGTTTGTCTGCTATAACACCCTTAGAAATCAAATAAGCTTTAACAGCCTCAGCTCTCTTTTTAGATAAAACTAAGTTATCTTGTTCGTCACCTTTATTATCAGTATGTCCAGCAATATGAAGTTTCCATTCTGGCTTTTTAAGCAATACAGATGCTAAAGAGTCAAGTGATTCATATGACTGATCTCTAATCAAATCTTTAGATGCCTCAAACTCAAGGTTATCAAATGCTGTTTTAAGAACTTCGGCAACCTTTTTCTCAATAACTGGACAGCCTTTGTTTTCTTTTGGACCATATGTATTTGGACAATCATCATCTTTATCAAGAAGCCCATCTCCATCAGTATCCTTGTATGGACATCCATTGTTTTTCTTAGGTCCTTTTATAAATGGACAGTCATCATCTTTATCCAACAATCCATCTTTATCTGTATCAGGCCAAGGACATCCATTATTTTCTTTTGGACCAGCAATATCAACACAGTCATCTAAATAATCAAAGATACCGTCGTTATCAGTATCAGGACATCCATTGTTTTCCTTTGGACCAAATGCATCAGGACAAGCATCATCGGCATCAGCAATGCTATCTTTGTCACGATCAGGACAACCATTTAAATATTTCACCCCAGCAATATCAGGACAACTATCATTTTTATCTATAATGCTATCATTGTCACGATCAGGACAACCATTAAATTCTTTTAACCCTGCAACATCAGGGCAACTGTCATTCTTATCTATAATTTTATCTCCGTCAGTATCAGGACAGCCATTAAATTCTTTCAATCCTGGTATCTTAGGACAATCATCGGCTTCATCTTGAATTCCATCTCCATCTGTATCAGGGCAACCATTAAAGGCTAATACACCAGGAGTATATTTACATACATCCTTACGATCTGATATCTTATCACCATCAGCATCTTTTGGGTGTTCATAAAGAACAGGTATCCTGACTCCAGTATAAAATTCTAAACCTCTATTTTCTCCTGTAGCAAACAAAGGTTTGAAATCTGTTATTCCGATGGTAAGAGGACCCAATCTAGTAGCAACACCAGCTTTAAAACCACTATATTCATTAACTGAAACAGGTAGATGTAAGCCAAACCAAGCAAAGTCAAAACTTGGAGTGATTGAAAACTGATTTGGTATTTTAACTTTAGTTGCTTTTTTACTAGAAATAATATTAAACATTCCAGTTGCATTTACATAAAACCAATTCCAAATGTGATAATCAAATTGAAAACTAAATGCAGAAGGCGTTCTCATATAAAATGTAGAAGCCGTATCTTCTGAAGTAATCCAGCTTTGATCAGTAGTTGAAGAAGAAGTAATTAAACTATCAATAATTTGGTCAAACTCAAGCAAACTATTCGCATTGTCAAAAGTATTTAAATCAAAAAGGCTATTTGAATTTACAGTAAAGTCTCTACTTAAACCACCTTTAGTGAAAGTCATTCCACCTAAATCAAGAATAGATGCTCCAACTCTAAATTTGTATTTATCTTTATCTCTATACCAAAGATTTGTCTCACCATCCATATCATACTTAAACTTCATATAATCTGGTCTGTACTCATATACAACACCTAAATCAATCCCAAAGCCACCTTTAGACTCTTGATGTGGAAGTCCAAAAGCACCAGTAGGCTCATAACTATCATCAGCAATCTCATCAATGTTTTTAGAATAACCATATGAAAAATCACCTGTTAATTCTTGTGAAAAGTCTGAATCCTGAAGGTTATAAGAAAAATTATTTGTGTGCATATAAGCAGCAGTATATCCTGCCAAATACTTTAGTTTACCGCCAGCTTTTAAGAAATGCTTGTCTTTATCCATAACAACTTGAGAATAATTAACCCCATATTCCGCCCATGACAAGTGATTAACATTCAATAATTCCTCATTTAAAACCAAATTCCATAAATTCGGGTACTCAAGCTCTAACTCTGCAAGCACAGCCAACTTAGGGTCTAGATTATCGATATTTGTTATAGACCTAACTTTTGCGGTAAAACCAACAGCTACTTTTGGGTTGATATGAAACATAAAGTTTAATAAGTCAACCTGAACACCGCTATATAAACCAAGCGTACCTGTAGTATTAACATCGTAATACTTTGGTAAAAAACTATAGCCTCCAAAAAAATTCATTTCAGTTGTTGAATCTGGCTGACCAACCCATCCATCAACTGTTTCTTGATCTGCAAGAGATCCTTTCCACCATGATGGAAGTACATTGGCGTCAAAAGCACCAAAATTTTGATAGGTAGAAAAATTTACACTTGCTAAATTAATATCAAACATAAAACGACTGTCTACAAAACTTGCAGGTTGAATATCTGTTCCCATTACACCAGCATAATTACTAGAATGAATTCCCAAGTAATTTTGAGATTGAACTGAACTTGATAAAACAATGCTTAAAAAAGTTAGCACTAAAAATGGTAATTTATAAAACTTCATATTCATAGTTAATTTATTATATATTGAATGATCTTATTATCTAATAATGTGGTAACAAAAATAGCTCTTCCTTTTGAATTGCTAATACAGACCTTTTTTTGACCACGAACAATTGCTTTTGGGTGAATTCCATTACTCTCATTATACAAATATACATTGTTATCAATGCCATCAACAAATGACACTAATTTTTCTCCTTTTGAGTTCACATGATGACAAGCATGAACTGGATCAATTACAGATGAACTTTTAGAAAATAAAGTAACTCCTTTAAGGTTAATAAGCTTAAGTAATTGTTTGTCTTTAACAAAAACCAAAGCATTTTCACCTTTACCATATACATTCATAATTGCATCTGCATTAACATTTGTGTTGATGATTTGAGCTTTCTCATTAACAATAGCCAATTTTGAAGAATCAATTGTCAACATTCTAGTTCCATTTTTCCAATCAACAAATTTAGAAATGGATGAAATCTTAATAGTATCAATTATTTTCTTGTTAGTTAAATCTATAATCAATGCATTTGACCTTCCAGTTATTGACATATTTAATATTGATGCCTTAGCATAAACATCAATATTTCTCCAATCATCAAAATCTGGTATGTTAAGTTTAGTAATTTGGACGCCTTTATTATTAAAAACTAGCAACTCATTTGCAAAAGTTGAAATGGCAAAGTAATTTTTACTGTTCCATTTATAAAATACACCTGCTCCAGAAAAACCAATACCTGAAGTTTTTAAAGGATATTTATTTAAATAAACCCCATTTTTATCAAAAATATGAACCTCATTACTTGTTACGACCTTTAAAAAATGCTCCCCTTTTTGTGAAATAGAAGTTTTTTGAATTCCATTAATTAATTTTCCAGTCAAAATTTTTCGCCAAATAATCTTACCATTTTCAACAGCAACAATAGTTTTATTAGTAACATATATCATATTTCCAGCATCATTAAAAGTAACAAAGTCAATTACTTTTTCTTGTGGATTAATTGTAATATAATTGATTTCAGTATTTAAAATTTCTTCTTTACTACTTATTGAAACATTAGTTTTAAGTTGCTTATTACCTATAAATACTGATGCAGATTGATATAAATCTGATAAAGTTCTAGTGTTTACAAGTTTAGGCATATCTGAAGTATATCTTTTCATTTCAGATTCATTGAATCGCCATGTTTTAGCTAGTTTTATTTCAGTAATGATGTCATCTAAAACTTTTTTCTCTTTTGAAACAAATGCAAATGAATTGTACGATAAAAAATACAAATCATCTTTTTTAATCAAAAGGGAATCTGATATTAAAATGTTTCTAAAAAAAGCATTGGATTTATTATCTTCTTTAACATTTAGAATTTCATTTAAATTCATAATGGGATCACCACCATCTAAAAAATCAAATGTTAATACTGGAACACCATTAAATTGATACTGAACTATTCCTGTTTTGACTAACTTTGATATGGGAGACTTTGAAAAAGAGTTATCAATGTCTAGTAAATAATTAGATTCATAAAACTTATAACTTTTTGACTTTGTTGGTATATATCCTGAGAATACGTCAAGGTCATTTACAAGCTTAGATGATGTTTTTATTTTAGAATTGGTTATTTGATATTCAATCACTCTACTGTTCCTTACATAGGATGACGTTATTATTGGATTTTTATCATAAAAGAAAATCTTAGAAAATGTTGAATAAGGATCAATTTCATTTAAATTAAAAGACTTTTGACTAAGTAATCTTTGATCTTTATATAACAATAGTTTATTTGCCTTAAAGATTCCTTCAAAGTCTTCTATTTGTAATTGATTTTTTTCAAAAAACTTAACTCTTACTTTAGCTAATGAAAACAGTTCTTTTATTTTGTCAATTGTCCAATTATTAGATGATTCAATTAAAATCAAGGGTCTTTGTTCACTTATATATATTGAAAAAGAAGAATTTAAATAAGGCAGTAATGCCTGAGCTTTTATTTTATTTTCATTAAGGGTAACAAAATCAGCATTTTCCCATTTGTATTGTTCTGGTCTATTAATAATTAAAACTGAATTGTCTTTTGTAGAAAAAACAGTATTTGGAGATAAGTCGTCTTTAGGCTCTGTCAATGAATAAATAACAAATGCACTCCAAATCGAACTAAACAAACAAATACTAAAAACAAAAACTCTAAACATAATATGTACTCAAAACAAAAATATAATTTCCTCTATAATATTTTAGATTTTTTATGGAATTGAATTAACACGTGCATGTTTATGAAAACATCCTTACTTGTCCATTATTTGGCAATAAAGAAAATGTCATTCTATGGTATGGACTCGCGCCATAATTTAAAATAGCCAATCGATGCTCTTTAGTAGGGTAACCTTTATTTCTATCCCAACCATAAATATCATACTTTTCATGTAATTTTCTCATCCATCGATCTCTGTAGTTTTTAGCAAGTATTGATGCTGCTGCAATTGACATCATTTTAGAATCACCACCAACAATACAGGTGTGAGGAATGTCATTATATGAATGAAATCTATTGCCATCAACTAAGATATGGTCAATTGAAACTTGATGCTTGGATAAAGACCGGTGCATGGCAAGAAAGCTAGCATTTAAAATATTAATCTTATCAATTTCTGACTCAAAAACAATCCCAACCTGGCAACTAATAGCATTCTCTCTTATGTATGGCTCTAGGATCTCTCTCTTTTTTTCTGTTAATTTCTTTGAATCATTTAGCATTGGGTGCATAAAGTCTTTTGGTAAAACAACAGAAGCGGCGACTACAGGACCTGACAAACAACCTCTTCCTGCTTCATCACAACCAGCTTCTATTAAATCAGAATATTTAAATGCTTTTAAATTTGCCATAAAAACCAAATTAAATAATTATTAAAATAAACATTTTTTTAATTTAAATAGATAAATATACAACCAGTTAATTTTTTTTTCGTCTATTTGTAAAAGCAAAACAATACTATGAAGAATATTTTATTTTTAATTATCTTTTTTTGCATGGGAGCAAATTTCAACAACTTTGTTTGCCAAGTAGAAAATATAGCAATTGCTGGAACTTCTCAAGAGCTAGCTGAATCAAAAATAAGCGGAAGCTATCAATTTACTTTATCTGATAAAACCAAAGAAGAAGATGTCACAAAAGCTGCATCATACTACCCAGGTTTTTTCAGTGTTTCCTATGACTCACCCACACATGTTGCATCAATTCAAATGGTAGAAAACAATGAGAACTCCAGAAGAGTTTTGCTTCGATTTTTATCATCTATAA
>NZQU01000058.1 GCA_002696025.1 Crocinitomicaceae bacterium | reverse complement strand
GGATTTGCAGACCCTGAATATATAAAGGTGCTGCCAACATTTAATCTGCCATTTCTTAGTAAAAACAAGAAATACCGTTCGTTTCCAATTAAGGGTGATTCAATGCCGCCCGTTGCTGACGGCTCTTATGTTACTGCTGAATTCATACAAGATTGGAGTACTGTTAAATCAGGCACGCCTTGTGTAATTATAACACTAGACGATGGTATTGTTTTTAAGGTTGTTAACAATCTTTTAAAAGAAAATCAATCGTTTCAGCTTTGCTCAACCAATCCCGTTTACAAACCATATATGGTTCATGTAGATCAAATTTTTGAAATGTGGAAGTTTGTAAATTATATGTCTGATGAGTTATTGGATGTTAAGCCAGATGAAAACAACATCAATCAATCCATAAAAGAAATTCAAAAAGATATTCATCAAATTCAGCAAAAACTTAATTTTTAGACATAAAAAAAGGCATGTAATTAACGTGCCTTTTTAAAAATATAATTTAAATGTGTTTTAAACCAATCCTTGGTCTATCATTGCATCAGCAACTTTAACAAATCCAGCTACATTAGCACCCTTTACATAATCGACAGTACCATCCTCCCTTGAACCATATTTGACACAAGATTCATGAATAGACACCATAATTGAATGCAACTTCTCATCTACCTCTTCTGAAGTCCAAGATAAACGAAGTGAATTTTGAGACATTTCAAGACCTGAAGTTGCAACACCTCCAGCATTTGAAGCTTTACCTGGTGAAAACAATACTTTGTTGCTCTGAAAAATCTCAATAGCTTCAGGTGTGCAAGGCATGTTAGCTCCTTCAGCAACACACATAACACCATTATTAACTAAAACCTGGGCTTCTTCTCCGTTTAATTCATTTTGAGTTGCGCAAGGTAAGGCAACATCAGCTTTAGTAGACCAAGGTCTTGAACCCTCAACAAACTTAGCGCTTGAATATTGATTGGCATATTCAGAAATTCTTCCTCTTTTTACATTTTTAAGCTCCATGATCCAGGCAAGTTTTTCAGCATCAATGCCATCTTCATCATAAATATATCCTTTAGAGTCAGACATTGTAACAACTTTACCTCCCAATTGAGTGACTTTTTCACAAGCATATTGAGCCACGTTACCTGATCCTGAAATTGCAACAGTTTTGCCATTAAATGAATCGCCCTTTACGGCTAACATTTCTTTTGCAAAATAAACTGTTCCATATCCAGTAGCCTCAGGACGAATTAATGAACCTCCCCAATTTCTACCTTTACCGGTTAATACACCAGTAAATTCATTTCTAATTCTTTTGTACTGACCAAACATAAATCCAATTTCTCTACCACCTACCCCAATGTCTCCTGCTGGGACATCAGTATCAGGACCAATATGACGAGACAATTCTGTCATAAATGATTGACAAAACTTCATTACTTCGTTGTCTGATTTTCCTTTTGGATTGAAATCAGAACCACCTTTTCCTCCTCCCATAGGAAGAGTTGTTAATGAGTTTTTAAATATTTGCTCAAAACCTAAAAACTTTAATATTGATAGATTAACAGAAGGATGAAATCTCAAACCTCCTTTGTATGGACCAATAGCAGAGTTGAATTCAACTCTAAAACCTCTATTTACTTGAGTAACCCCATTGTCATCTAACCATGGAACTCTAAACATAATAACTCTTTCTGGTTCAACTATTCTATCAAGAATATTTGAATTTTTATATTTTGGAGTTTCTTCAATTAGTGGAATAACCGCTTCTGCAACTTCCTCTACAGCTTGTAAAAATTCCTTTTCGTTTGGGTTTTTATCTATAACACTTTGCATGAAGTTGTCGATAGATGCTTGATATTTACTTGACATATTTATTTTGCGTTTAATAAATGTTGGGCAAAATTAATTAATTTTTAAATTAGAGGTAATATTACTTGAATTAATTTTGATCTAATTTAAAAGTATATTGAATCATTATGGTTCTAGGAGGCTCAATTTTAAGAGGTCTAAGAGAATAACTTCTATTTAAAAAATTACTTGCAATAATTGCAAATTTGTGTCTGTCAGAAGGATTAAAAGAAAACCTTGCATCAAAAATCCAATTTCCAAAACGATGATCATCAAAATAATCCATATATCTAATGTTTTGAAGGTCACCGCCTGAATTATATGTAATCTCTTCAAAATCCTTAATTACACCATCCATATTAATTATTTTACTAAAATATTTTGCACTCATACCTATAGATAATTTCTCATTATATGATATTTCAGCATCTAACTTAACATTATGTAAAAAGCGATATTTAAGAATTCCGCTATTTGAATCTAAAGAAGTTGAGTTGTAGCTATACTCTCTATTCATATCATCAACAGCATAAACAAAATCAGGATTTAGTGTTTTAGGAACTATATAGTTGTATCCTGTTAAAAAAGTACCCTTGCATTTTTTTCCAAATTTAATTTGACCAGCAAATGATGCATCTATTCCTAAAACTCGTGAGTCTCCAGTGTTTAAAAATTTAAATCCGGCCAAAGAAGCAGGATTGCTCAAATCCCATATACCAAACATATATTCAATCGTATTTTGATACTCTTGCCAGAATCCGGCAACATCAAGATAACCCATAATGCCTCCAATTTTCAAACCTTGCTTGATGCCTATTTCTGCATTCCAACTACTTTCAGGTAAAAGTTCTGGATTAGGGAAAACACCAAAATTGCCAATTCCAGTTTTAATATATCTTTCAGTGATTGTTGGAAAGCGATATCCTTGTCCGTAGGAAGCTCTTAGATAAGTTTCTTGATAAATTTTTAAATTCAAACCTCCTCTAAATATTGGCTTGTAAGCTGTAATTGTATCATTTAATTGATAATATTCAAATCTTCCTCCAACAGAAATATTTAATGTTTCGTTAATGTTGTCTTCAATTTGAGTGTAGGCTGATAAATTGAACAAAGAATTGTTGGGACTTCCACCACCAGCATACATGGAAGCTTCAGAATCAGTAAATGAAGTTGTCAGACCGCCTATAAAATCTATTCCTTTTAATTGGGGGTAGCTTCTTTGAAACATATAATCACTGTAATAAGTAACCGTACGATTCGATTGATTCGCTGTCATTTGATTATCTGAAAACAGTACTCTTGTTCTCAAATGGTGTTTTCCAGATGTTTGCGTGATTAAATTTACAAAAGGGTCAACATTAAATATTATCTGATCTTGTAAAAACACCGCTCCAGGATAAGCTCTATATAAACCAGAGGTGTCATCGAGCCATGCAAATGACATATTAGATTGTGAAAGCATCAAATTTCCATTCACTCCATAATTTAAACCTTTAAGTTTTTTTGATCTTTTTCTAATATTAAAGTTGATTCTTGCTCTTTTAGAAGCCATTTGTTGATTGGTAAAATTTGAAACTGTATCTGTAACAAATGGACCAGGAATTGGAGGGCCAATATATCCATGATCATAGTTTAAATTCCCTCCTATTACCAGATCAACAGAATTAATTTGTCTAGAATGTAAAAAATTAGCCCCTGTTATTAAAGGTGCGTCTGTCCACCATTTTGCTCCTTCAACATCAGGAGCAGAATAAAAACCACTATATAGGTTAATTTTAGTTAAAGGCTTTAATTTTGGATAAGCCGTTCTGATATGAATTGCTCCAGAAAGTGCAGAACTTCCAGAAAGAATGGATGATGCACCTTTAATGACTTCAATCTGACTAATATTCTCCACTGGAACAAATCCCCATTCTGGTCGACCTGCATCACCAGAAAGCATTGGCATATCATCAACTATAACAGCAACTTTTGAACCAACACCAAATGTAAAACCACTACCGCCTCTAATTTGAGGTTCTCCATCTAATATATTAAGTCCAGGTGTTTGATCTAAAACAGTCTCAATACTTCTTGTGTTTTTGTTTTCAATTAATTGAGGCTTTATAACAACCATACTAACTGTTTGTTCTTCAATAGGTTTGTCAAATTTTCCAACCTTAATATCTACAGATTCGAGCTCAAATAAAACTTCTTTAAGAGTAATATTAAAAGTAGTTATCTCATTTGATTTTACATCAACACTAAAGGTGTCTGAAATCATACCTGTATACCTACAAGTAAATTTTCTTTTACCGGGAGGTAATTTTAGCTCATATGATCCAAATTCATTTGTTATACATCCTATAGTGATGTCGGACCTATAAATAACAGCAGCGCCCTGTAAAACATCGCCTTTATTACTTTTGACATTGCCTTTAATTATACCATGTTGACAACAACATGTAAAATATTTAAATAATAGAATTCCAAATAAAAGAAATTTTCTGAATTGCATTAAAACATAGATTAATTAACAAAAAACTTAAATGTTCTTTGATGATCATCAGAATTTGTTTTTAAATAATAAATTCCATGTTTTAAATTACACTTAATAACATTAGATAAAGAACCTTTTTGAACTTCAACTCCGCTCGTATTAAATATTTTATATTCTCCATTTAATGGGTCATTTGATTCAATAAATATATTCCCATATGAATGATAAACTTTATTGAATTTTTGAATGGACTCCTGAATAGATACTGAATTGTATATTAATTCAACATCATCAATTAAAATTTCATCATTTCCATCTCCTCCTCCAGGTGTTTTATTCGTTGTAAATGTTAACAAAATAAACTCCGGTGTTGTTGAAGGACCAGAATAATCAAAAGGAACACTTTTTCTCACCCAACTTCCTGAAGTTGATGGGTAATTCAATTCAGCAGTAGCAACCAAATGAGTGGCAGAATTGGCATCAGTAGGATCTCTAAATTCATAATCATCATGTATTGCAGCTTTCATTCTTGCCTCTTCACCTGAACTAACAGGAGTGTATTTAACCCAAAAAACAATGGAGTCTGGAGATTGAGTAAGTGCTTCGGAAAAATTTGTATCACTAACAACAGAATAATTGTAGTTTTCTGATGATGCAGCTGTTGCTGAACCCATATTGATTCTACCAATTGTCATGTTTCCATTAGCTATGATACCAAAGGTACTAACTGAATAAACTTTTGAGCTATAACTACCTGAAGATCCTGGCCTAACATCTGTTGACTGTTCAATTTGTTTAGATGCAAATGAAGAAAAAGAACCTGATCCAGTTTTAAAACTGTTCCAGTTTGATGGCTCTTCATTTGGGGCGCCAAGATTATCCCATTGTTCAAAACCTGAATTGCCTATCTGTTGTTGTGAATAAATTGTAAAAGATGACAGTAAAATTGTAAAAAGTAGTTTTTCTCTCATAAAAATTGATTTAATATTTATCTAATATAAATATAATATAACTCAATTATTAATCTTTAATTAATTTACTTCTATTTCCCAATTCAATTACTTCAAGGTTTTTTAAAGAGCCCAAATCAATATCAAACCTCAATATGGTTCTGACTTTATGAAAGCCTTTATATCCACAAGCGCCAGGGTTTAAGCAAATCATCTGGTTGCTTTTGTCATGTTGTACAAAAAGAATGTGAGAATGGCCACAAACAAATACATCAGGTTTGTATTTTTTAATCAATTCATATGATTGTTTTGAATATCTTCCTGGTTTACCACCGATATGAATCATTAATATTTTCAAATCATTTCTTTCGAAAAAAAGAAACTCATTGGTTTCTTTTCTAATTTCTGAATTATCAATATTTCCATAAACAGATTTGATTGGTTTTAACTTAGCCAATTGATCAATCACAGAAATATCTCCAATATCGCCTGCATGCCATATCTCATCAACTTCTTTAAAGTGATGAAAGATTCTTTCATCTAACTCACCATGGGTGTCTGATAACAAACCTATTTTAATCATTAATGTTTTTAAGCGATTCTATTAATAAATCAATTTCTGAAAATTCATTGAATGAATGAAAGCAAAGTCTTAAACATTCTTCATTTTTAGGTACAGTTGGATAAAATATGGGTTTATTAATAATTCCTTTGTTAAAAATTTGATTAGACAATGAAAGCGTTTTTTTATTATCACCTATTTGGATGATTTGAATTGGTGAATTTAATTCAGAAATTATTGAATCATGATTAAAATGGTCTCTAAAATATTTTAAATTCAATTGTAACCGATCAATCAATTCATTGATTTTTGAATCACAAACATTAACTTCAATTTGTTTGTAAATACTAGGTGGCATGGCCGTAGTATATATAAAAGACCTAGAAAAATTAATTAAATAATCTATCATAACTTCAGAGGACAAAACAGCAGCCCCCATTAAACCATAGGCCTTACCAAAAGTTACTACTCTTGCAAAAACTCTATTGTGGATATTGTATTTATAACACAAGCCTTTTCCATTATCTCCAAAAGCACCAATGCTATGGGCCTCATCTACAATTAGATATGCATTATACTTTTCACATAGTTCACATATGCTAATTAAATCAGAGAATTTACCCGTCATTGAATAAAGACTTTCAATTAATACAAACACATTGGATTTTGTATTTGAAATTAGCTGTCTTTCTAAGTCAGAAATGTTATTGTGCTTGAATGAAAATGATTGAGCTTTAGATAATCTTATACCATCCCTAATACTAGCATGAACATTTTCATCGTATAAAATGAGGTCATGACGAGAAGCCAAACATGATATCAACCCAACATTTAAAGTATAACCTGATGTGTATATAAGAGAACTTTCTGAACTGTAAAATTTAGCTATTTTTTTTTCAGCAACTGCAGCATTATTTGAATTACCAGAAAGCAATCTAGAACCAGTTGCACCTGACAAGTCAATTGAGCTAGATTTGTTGGCGAAACCTAAATAATCATTGCTAAAAAAATCGATTCCATTTTCAAAAACATCAAGTTTTCGAAAGGTGCCATTAAACTTTCTATTATTTAACTTATTTAGAAAGTTGTTCTTCATTTTTAATAGAATCAACAGTCTTAAATACCCTTGGCTTGAAATTATTTTTTATGGCATTTTCTCTTGCTTCTTGAAGTTCTTTCTTTCTTTTTTCAGCAAGCACCTTTTTTTGTTCTATAATTTCATCTTTATGAGTTTCAGGTTGACACCCATCCTGAAATGGTTTTTTTGGAATTAAGCCCAATATATCAAACATTTGACTGTCTTCATTAAATTCTGGATTTGGTGTGGTTAATAATTTATCTCCAGCAAATATAGAACCTGCACCAGCCATAAAACAAAGACCTTGTGTTTCAATAGAAAGGGAAGTTCTACCAGCAGAAAGACGAACAATTGATTCTGGAAAGGCAATTCTTGTAGTTGCTACCATTCTTATGATCTCCCATGATTCAATTTCTTTTTGTTCTTCTAATGGAGTACCTTCAACGGCAACTAAAGCATTTATAGGGATCGATTCAGGAGGATTATCCATTTTCATATAACTCATTAACAAACCAATTCGATCATCAACCTTTTCTCCCATACCAATAATACCTCCAGAACAAACAGATATTCCAGCACCCCTAACATTTTCTATTGTATTTAAACGATCATGATATTCTCTTGTTGAGATCACATCAGAGTAGTACTCTTCAGATGAATCTAAATTATGATTGTAGGCATATAAACCTGCGTTCTTAAGACGTTTTGCTTGGTCATCAGTTAACATTCCAAGCGTACAACAAACTTCCAATCCCATAGAGTTGACCTGTTGAACCATTTCAATTACATTATCAAAATCTCTATTGTCTTTAACTTCTCTCCAAGCTGCCCCCATACAAAGCCTAGAGGAACCATTATTTTTAGCATTTGTAGCTTGTTCAATTACAGTATCAACAGTCATTAACTTATCAGCATTAACACCTGTATTGTATCTGGCAGCCTGAGGACAATAACTACAATCTTCAGAACAACCACCTGTTTTTATACTTAATAAGGAGGACATTTGAACTTCTCTTGGATTGTGATGTTGCCTATGAATCGTTGCAGCTTCAAAAACAAGTTCCAATAATGGTTTATTGTACAATTCTAGAAGTGTTTCTTTTGTATTATATTGAGGGTTTACTTTCATATTTTATTAATAAGTTATTACAAATATATTAAGTTATACTAACTTCATAACCTGTGTGTCTGCGAACATTAAAGACCGAGCCATTTTCAAATAGTAAATATTGCCCCTTAATGCCTGTTAATCTGCCTTTTATCTCATTTTGTTTATCTAATGAAATATAAATAATTTTTTCTGGATATTTGTAAACAGGGTAATTAAACTCTAAAACAGAGTCATCTTCTGAAAAAAATTCTTGCATATCAAATGGCAGTTCTTCATGAAGGCTCCATTTTTCATCAATTAAATCTATTGATTCATCTACTTCATTTTTGACCATTTTTCTCCAATTGGTTTTGTCAGTGTAATTAGATTTTAATGCTACTTCAATACATCCAGCTTCATATCTATTTTTTGTTTCGGCAAGTTTAATGGCTTTAATGGCTCCTTGATCAATCCATCTTATTGGAATTTGGGTGTCTCTAGTAACACCAACTTTTACAACATCAGAAACTGCAAGATAAACAATGTGTGGTTGAAGATGGTGTTTTCTTTCCCATTCCATATCTCTTCCTTCTCCTAAATGTGCTCTGCATTTTTCAGGGTGAATAATGCATGGAGATGCAATGGGTAAAGTTGAAAAGCATGAATAACACAAACCTTCTCCAAAAAGCTTATTTGGTGTTTTATCACAAGATTTACAAACATACCTTCCAGACCATTTGATATGAATATTTTGGCCAATTAAACTATTTACACTTTCGTCAATCCAATCAGCATGATAAGTTACTGGATCAGTGTGCGAAACAAACATTTTTTTTAAGACAATCATTTAGATAAAATATTCATTTTATCTGCAAAATGATAGCAATAATCTCTTAAATCCTCACAAATCAAATGTTCTCCTGTAGCATTTTCAAATGTGTCAGACATAGACAATAATGCCTGATGAAAAAATTTTTTCATCTCATCAACACTCATGTCTTCGGTCCAAAGATCAATTCTCATTGTATTTTGTTCCTTTGGATCCCATACTGACAAAAAGAATGCTTTTGAAACATTCTCTTTAACACCACCATCTTCTGCAGTCCATCTAATTTCTTTGGGAAGATTATTTTGATTGGTATCGACATCTATTTTTATATGTGATGTCTTGATTTTAGATTCACTCATTATTATTTTTCAATTTTGTATTCTTGCATAATATCTGTGTAAGATACTTTTATTAATTCTTTTAAAGCAATATTAGGATTAACAGCCATATATGAAAGCACCATTTTATAACCGATATACTGCCCCAATCTTTGAGGGCTTTCATTGGGCAATCCCGATGTAAAAGGGGCTTCTGAAAACCACCCTTTATCAGTTAAATCATTTCTTTTGTATAGCATTTTTTGATCAATTATATGTTTCCATATATCTGACTCCTTATCTTCAGCCCATTTAAAATCATTAGGTGAATACCTGCATATTAAAGAAAGATCTGCATCTGGAATTGATGCATTAATAAGATATAAAACTTTACCCCAATAAATCATTTTTTCTGCAAATTGTAAATGATCATTATGAAGTAATATTTTTTTTGAAACCCATTCCTGAATTACATCTCTAACCATGTATTTTTGATTGAGCTCTTCTATGTAATATTGTGGAAAATCTTTAACGGGCAATTCCTTTATAACTTTTGATTTATTATCTAAATAACACTCTAATGAAATCCCAATATTGTCTTTAGTTACAGGTGTTCTATGAGCAAAAGTAGAACTAATAAATGCAATTTTTTTTGGCAATTGCATTTTAGGGAAGTGGTACTTTAAATATTGAAAAGATTGATGAATTTTCTCTTTTTCATTTTTTAGATTTCCCAATTGAGCAATTCTCTTTTGCAATCTTGAAATATAAGGATCAGAATAATATTGATTAATACTACTTAAAAATTGTTCATCTGAATTAAAATCAATACCTATAAACTGACCATAAGCTCTACGATATAAATAAGGGAAGTCAATTTTAAATTTATTATGAAACTTAATTTTATTTTGATTGTTACTATTTCTTAAAGACGAATCTATATTTATGTATTCAAGATCAACTTTAACATTTGACGCATTTACATCTAATGGATTAGAAGAACAAGCATAAATTGAAAATATCAGTATTATTGAATAAAATACCTTTTGAATACAATGCATTTTTTTAACTTTGTTCAAAATTAATATTTCAATAACTATTTAAAAATTATTAATATGAAAAACATTATTTATTCATCCCTGATTCTTATTTTATTTCCTACTAGTATTCTTTTTTCTCAAGAAATAGCAGATAAAAAAATGCAAGCTGGATTGACCGGAGGCTTTGGATTGAACCTTACAAAAATGGGAACCTCTAAAATGGATAAAAATGGTGTTGGAACTATTTTGAATGTAGGTGTCACTCTTCATAAATCTTTTAAAAACTCTAAAAACCTTGGTATTGCTACTGGTTTGGAGTTTGATTTTGAATCAATCAAATACAAAGCTCCTTCAAATACAACAATAAATTATTATTACAACGACACAAGAATTCTTCAACGAAGCGATGTCTTTACAAATAACAGTTTAAATATGGACTCCACTAGTTCAAACATGCTTTTTACACTTAATGAACGAACTCAAAAACCAGTATATATTACCATTCCGCTAATGCTTTTATTTAGAACTGATTTTATAGGTGACTTTAGATATTTTGGGAAGTTTGGAATAAGAAATAGCTTCTTAGCTTCTAATAAAATAAACGATAATGGCCTATCAACTTCAATGACTGGCGTTCAAACTGACAATGTTAATAATGAAAACATGAGTGCTTCTGGAGATATGTTTTTTTATAGAGGTTCTGTTGGATTTACAGGTGGTGCTGAGTGGAATTTTACCGGGTCAACAAGTCTTTTAGCAGAAATTGGTTTTTTCTATGGAATCACTCCAATTCATTGGGATAATAAAGAGGATAATAGAACTTTATTTAATTAT
>NZQU01000057.1 GCA_002696025.1 Crocinitomicaceae bacterium | reverse complement strand
TAATTTCTGCTCTAGTTAAAGAAATCTCCTTTTCTCCTACACCGTCTCTCATAATTGTGATTTTAACTTCACTGCCCTTTGCTCCTTTTAAAGCAGTTGAAACATCAGAAACTTTTTTTTGTTTCATGTCATTGCCATCAATAAATAATATTTTATCTCCAGCTTTTAAACCACTTTTTTGGGAAGGACTGTTCTCATAAGGTTCTGCAATAATTGTGTAATCCCCTACTGTTCTTATTAAAGACCCAATTCCTCCATATTGTCCTGTTGTCATCATTCTATAATCCTCAATGCTTGACTCATGATAAAAAACAGTATAAGGATCCAACTCATTTAACATCGCATCAATCCCCGTTTTTGCGATTTTTCCAGTTTGAGGGTCATCTACAAAATAAAGCTCTAGATTTTCAAATATTTCATCTATCAACTCAAGATTTTTAAGGACTTCAAAGCCATTAGATTGCGCATGATTTTTAAACCCAAAAATCATGATGTAAAAAATAAATATTAATATTCTTAATTTCATTTATTATTGTTTTGTATTTGACTTAACAGCATATTAAAACCATCCAAAATTTGCAACTCTAATTCTTTATAAATTATTGGAAGAGGACCTGAATAGTTAACGACAACATAAAGTGATTTATTTTCATTTAATTCAATAATATGTTTGTTTTTTCTAATGATCTCCCTTAAAACTCTCTTTACATAATTTCTATCAACAGCCATTCTAAACTTTTTTTTGGGTGCAGAAGTCATAAATTGAATGTTTTTTTGTGACAAACTATCTGAAACAAGATATCTAATTAAAACATCTTTTTTTTTAATTAGTCGCCCCTCTTCATAAACACGCGTAATCAATGTTTTGGAACATAATTTATAGTTTTTTCCGAATTGATTTAACATAAACAAATTTATTCTAAAATGTTTTATTTGTATTCAAAATAAATATTATTGCATAATTTGTCGTTATTTACATATCGATTATGCGAAAAACCATTATTTTTTCTTCTACAATAATAGGGTTATTATTCTATATAATTTATGCTTGTACTAATTCTAATACTAAAGCAATAGAAAGACAGGAAAAGAAAAAAATAATTGTAGATACCATATCTAAAAAAACATTAATCGATTCTGCTTTTTCATCTACTATAAAAATTGGCACTCAAGAGTGGATGACTGAAGATCTTAAAGTGACAGAATTTTTAAATGGAGACCATATAAAAAGATCATACTCAAAGAGAGACTGGAGATTACTGAACAATCAAAAAAAACCATGTTATAGAATCATTAATGGAAATTATTTTTACAATGGATATGCCCTTATGGACAAAAGAGGACTCACTCCTGAAGCATTTAAAATTCCCACAAGTAATGATTGGGATATATTACAAAATTTTCTCGGCGGAGTTATGCCTATGAGTAAAACCCTTGCAAATTATAAATGGACGCAAATTTATAAGGACACTTATATTGAGCACACAGGTGAAAACACAATTGGTTTTAATGCAAAAGCTACTGGCTGCATTCTCAATACTGGCGTTTATAATAAAGGGGCGTGTTCTTTTTGGTGGACAAATCCAAAGTATCAATCAAATATACCCAAATCACTTAAATTTTATAGCGTTGGGTTTTGTTCTATCGAATATCAAGAAGAAGATATCATTGATCCTGAATTTGGGTCTTGTATAAGATGTATTAAAAAGTAATATGAATAAAACTATAGTTCTTCCTAAAGTAATACTTGGCTGTATTTTTTCAATTGGCTTTTTGAAAAATACAATCTATTGCCAAAATCAAAAAAACATCACGTTTCTTGACCAATGGAAAAATGATTCATTGATTACTAACTCTTCTTTAAGTAGGTATAGTGGATGTTGGGGATTTAATCAAAATGGGAGTGAATACGCTGTTATAGGATCAACTGAAGGCACACATGTTTTTCGGATTACAGAAAACAATACACTTGTCTCAAGTGGCTTTATAAAAGGGAAATTTAGTGATGCTTCTGTAATTCACCGAGAATACAAAACATACCAAAATTATTTATATGCAGTTTGTGACGAAGGCTATAGCAGCCTACAAATTATAGATTTAAGTTATTTACCTGATTCGCTTCATCTTATCAAAGACATGGGAGCTCCTTTATTTGGTAAAACACATAATATTTTCATTGATACATCTGAAGCAACGTTGTATTTATGTAAAGTAACTCCCGTACTTGACAGCACCATATTAAACCCTGTCCCTATGAGAGTATTTTCATTATCAGATCCGACCAACCCAACTTTGCTTTGGGAAGGGCCATCTGATATTGCAGAAGTTCATGATGTATATGTTAATGAAAACGAAGCCATTTTAAACTGTGGTTTTGATGGAATAAGGTGCTACGACTTTTCAAACCCATCAAATCCTTACTTTTCTCAAAGCATTGATTTTTATCAGGACCAAGGATACAATCACCAAGGATGGTTATCTCCAAACAAAACAGATTACTTCTTTACTGATGAAAATTCAGGAATGAAAATAAAACACTACAAAAGACTTCCCGACAAAACATTAGTTTACAAATCAATGTTTGGGTATAATTTTGAAAATGGGAGTACACCACATAACATTCAGTGTGATGATAAATTTGTTTATGTAGCATATTACAATGAAGGTTTAAGAATTTTTGACTACAGAACAACGCCTCCTCAACAAATAGCCTATTATGACACCTATCTTCAGGAATCTAACTTTACAATGAATGGTGCTTGGGGTGTTCACTCTAATTATGAAAGCAATAAACTAATAATTTCAGATAGACAAAACGGATTGTTTCTTTTTCAATTTGACCCTGATATTTATCCGCATCCTAATGAAACACCTCAAGCATTCCCAAACCCCACAATAGAAGGCGAAAGTGTTTTTTTTAGCTTCCCATACTTTATTAATGGAAATAAAAAAATCTCAATTTATAACCTTTCAGGGAAATTAATCTATGAAAAATCAGATGCAAATAACACAATTTTCAAAGTCCTTATTAAAAAGGGATATTACCTTTCAGTATTTGAATATGAAGACTATCTGGGAGAAATTAAAAGGCATACACTATCTATTGCTGTATTATAAAAACACACAAGTAAATTATCCTATATAATTATTTATCTTTACCCTTTATTTAAAATATGAGTTGTAATAACTGTTCTGATAAAAACAAAAAGGGCTGCAAAAGCAATGGGAGTTGCCATACAGATGGTTGCAGCATGCTTTCTGTTTATGATTGGCTTTCGGATGTTAAAACAACGGGGTTAAATAAAAAATATGACATTGTAGAGGTTCGTTTCAAAAACAGCAGAAAACATTTTTTTAGAAATTCTAAAAACATCACATTGCAAACAGGAGATGTAGTTGTGGTTGATGCAAGCCCGGGGCATGACGTAGGAGTTATTTCTATTACTGGAGAACTTGCAAGAATTCAAGTCAATAAAAAAGCACCTGATACCAAACCATTTGAATTAAAAGGAATTAGAAGAATTGCCGACTCAGTAGATATTGAAAAATGGATTAAAGGAAGATCTCTAGAAAAAGATGTAATGCATAAATCGAGATCAATAGCCTTAGATCTTGGTCTAAAAATGAAAATATCTGATGTGGAGTATCAAGCCGACTTAAAGAAAGCCACTTTTTATTATACAGCAGAAGAAAGAGTTGATTTTAGGAGCTTGATTAAAAAGTTAGCTGACGAATTTAAAATAAGAATAGAAATGAGACAGCTGGGATATCGACAAGAAGCAGCTAGGCTTGGCGGTATTGGTTCTTGTGGCAGGGAATTGTGTTGCTCAACTTGGCTAACTGATTTTAGATCCGTTTCAACATCTGCTGCTCGATATCAACAACTATCGTTAAATCCTGAAAAACTTTCTGGACAATGTGGACGACTAAAATGTTGCTTAAATTATGAATTAGAAACATATTTGGATGCCATAAACTCAACACCCAAATTTAATTCCAAACTAAAGACAAAAAAAGGTGTCGCTAATCATATTAAAACTGATGTATTTAAAAAAATAATTTGGTACGGATATCCAGGTGAAACAGGTCTTTTTGCATTAAAACCAGAAGATTCTGTGAAAATTTCATCTTTAAATAAAAAAGGGGTTTTTCCTGATGACTTAAGCGAATTTGAAAATAAAACATCGGCCGAAGCACCTGCATACTCTAACGTAGTAGGACAAGATAGTGTTAACAGATTTGAAAGCTCTTTTAAGAAAAGAAAAAACAAACGAAAAAATAAAAACCAATCTCAAAAAAATAAAAAACCCGGTCACTCAAAAAATAAAAAATGAAAATTGCTTCTTCCATATTACTTTGTTTGGTTTTTCTCATCTTTAGCTGTTCCGATTCTCCGTATTATATAAAATCACATAAATTTAAAGACAACACTTGGCGTTTAAAAGACAAGCCCTCTTTTACTGTTGATATAAAAGATACAAACCAGTTATATGATTTCATCTTTTCAATTCGCACTACTACTGATTACAAGTACAACAATATTTGGGTTTACCTATATTCTACTCCACCTAAAGGAAAACAATCAAAGGAAGCATTCGAAATTAAAACAACCCATTCAGATGGCAGCTGGAAAGGAATTAAATCTGGAACCATTATCGAAAACATATTTAAATTCAGCAAGAGAAAACTTCCTCAAATAGGCAAATATAATTTTGTTTTAGAATTGGCAACTCAAGAAGGAGACCTAAAGGAAGTTCTTGATGCCACATTAAAAATCCCGAATAAAAAGTAATCAATCATGAATTCTTTACAATCCTATAATTTTAAAAATAAAAAAGCATTAATAAGGGTAGACTTCAATGTTCCCCTTGATAAGCAAAAAAAAATTACAGATGACACTAGAATTCGTGCAGCACTTCCAACCATATTACACGTTATTAAAAATGGCGGAAGCGCCATCATTATGTCTCACCTTGGCAGGCCTAAAAACGGACCCGAAAATGACTTTTCTTTAATTCATTTAGTTGAACACCTTGAAAAACTAAGCAGTACTAAAGTGCATTTTAGTAATAATTGCATTGGTGATGAAGCAAAAAACATCTGCCAAGCCATGAAGACTGGGGAAATCACTTTACTTGAAAATGTTAGATTTCACAGTGAAGAAACAAAAGGAGACAAAGCTTTTGCTGAATCTTTATCACAACTAGGAGACTGCTTTATTAATGATGCCTTTGGAACTGCACATAGAGCACATTCGAGCACTACTGTAATTGCAGAATTCTTCCCAAATGATAAAATGTTTGGGGTTTTAATGGAGGGAGAAATAACAAGTTTAGAAAAGGTTTTAAATAGCAATCAAAAACCATTAACCGCAATAATTGGAGGAGCAAAAGTATCTTCTAAAATTCCTATAATAGAAAACTTACTCAATAAAGTAGATCATTTAATTATTGGAGGGGGTATGGCATATACTTTTATAAAAGCAAATGGAGGAAAAATTGGATCATCTCTTGTTGAAGATGACTTTTTAGAAACAGCATTAAATATTCAAGAATTAGCAATAAAGAAAAATGTCAAAATACATTTGCCAGTTGATACTTTAACAGCGGACTCTTTTAGCAACGATGCCAACAAAGAAGAAACACATATAAATGATATAAAAAAAGGCTTAATGGGGCTTGATATTGGAAATAAAAGTGAAGGAATATTTTCAGATGTCATCAATAATTCCAAGTTAATTTTGTGGAATGGACCGATGGGTGTTTTTGAATTTTCAAATTTTGAAAGTGGTACAAAAAGTATTGCTCATGCCATTAAAAATGCAACTAAAAATGGTGCTTTTTCACTAATTGGAGGTGGCGATTCAGTAGCGGCAATTAATAAATTCAATTTAGCTGACGAGGTATCATATGTCTCAACAGGAGGAGGTGCAATGCTAGAGTATTTGGAAGGCAAAACGCTTCCAGGAATACATGCGATTTTAAATTAATTTATTTCTTATCGTTTTCGTAAATAAGCAGTTTAACAAAACAGAGCAATGAAGATCCTGCGACTAAACCACAAGCAATAACTTGTCCTATTTCATGCTGACCATCTAAGACAGCTATTGAAAAAATAAAAACAACAGATAATAATAAAAATAAAAATTTCAAGCGCTTGCTTTGAAAAAAGTCTTCCATATTTTATGTATTTAATTTAAAGTTAATATAAATTTGACAAAGCCTGTTCGAGGTCTTCAAGCAGATCTTCAGCATCCTCAATGCCTACACTAAGCCTTATTAGAGAGTCAACTACACCACTTTCTTCTCTTACTTCTTTTGGAATTGATGCATGAGTCATACTTACAGGGTGACCAATTAAAGACTCAACACCCCCCAATGATTCTGCAAGTGAAAACACCTTAACTTTACTCACCACTTTTAAGGCATCTTCCAATTGATTATCTTTTAAATTAAAAGAAATCATACCGCCAAAGCCTCTCATTTGTTTTTTAGCAATATCATGATTCAAATGCTCCTCAAAACCAGGCCAGTATACCTTATCAACTTTAGCATGTGATTTTAAAAAATGAGCAACTTTTTCGGCATTTTCACAATGTCTTTGGATTCTAACATGAAGTGTTTTTATTCCCCTTAAAACTAAAAAACAATCCATCGGTGCTGGAATGGCTCCGGATGAATTTTGAATTCTATACATTTCATCAGCTATTTTAACATTTGAAGTAACCAGAGCACCCATAACTACATCTGAGTGGCCTCCTAAATACTTAGTTACTGAATGCATCACCACATCAGCCCCAAGATCTAACGGATTTTGCAAGTATGGCGTCGCAAATGTGTTGTCAACACAAACCATAATCTTATTGCCCTTTGCAATTGAAACCATTGCTTCAATATCTATAATATTCATCATTGGATTGCTTGGTGTTTCAATCCAAATGAGTTTTGTTTTAGAATTAATTTTTTCTTCAACATTTTGTTTGTTGATCATGTTTACAAAGTGAAAAACTATTCCATATTTTTCAAATATTGTTTTAAAAATCCTATAACTACCACCATAAAGATCATTGGTTGAAATCACTTCATCTCCAGGATTTAGCATCTTAATTAGGCAGTCAATCGCAGCTAATCCTGAACCAAAACAAGCGCCATACTCCCCATTTTCTAAAGCGGCAATGCTTTTCTGCAAGGCGCTTCTAGTTGGGTTTTGGGTTCTAGAATATTCATACCCCTTATGATTTCCAACACCTTCTTGAACATAGGTTGATGTTTGATAAATGGGTGTCATTATAGCACCAGTAGTTTCATCTGGGGAAACTCCTGCATGAATGGCCTTGGTTCCTATTTTCATATTCAAAATTTTAATACCAAAGCTATACATTTGTTTTGTAATTATAAATTACCTTTGCGCATGCTTAAGATTAAAAATGCTGAATTTGTTGTTTCTGCTACAGATTATAAAAAGTGCCCGCAAAATGACACTTATGAGTTTGCTTTTATTGGTAGGTCTAATGTTGGCAAGTCTTCTTTGATTAACATGTTAACAAACAGAAAAAATTTAGCTAAAACATCTTCAACACCAGGCAAAACTCAATTAATTAATCACTTCATCATCAACGATAGCTGGTACCTTGTTGACCTTCCTGGTTATGGTTATGCAAAAGCAGCAAAAACTGAGAGACGAAAATGGGAAAAATTCATCTCTAATTACCTTATAAACAGGCCCAATCTAATAAATCTATTTGTTCTTTTGGACTCTCGACATGCTCCTCAGAAAATTGATTTAGAGTTTATAAATTGGTGTGGTGAAAACAATATCCCTTTTTCTTTAATTTTTACAAAAATTGATAAAATAGCTTCTTCACAGTTATCAAAAAACCTAACTGGCTATAAAAAGAAACTTAAAGAGCAATGGGAAGAGCTCCCTCCTATATTCGTTAGCTCAAGTACATCAAAACATGGGCAAGAACAGATTCTAAGTTACATTGATGATATATTAAAGTCTATTTAATTTCTTTAATATAAACTGAAGATAAATCGATAATCTCCATACTGTTTACAGAGAAATCTCTGACTTTCAAATTTAAAAACACTAAAAAGTCATCTCGATATACTGGCACAACAACTGCATCGTCAATTATTTGTTGATCACAAGCAACGAGATACTCGCCTCTTTTAATCGGGTCTCTTTCAACCAAAGCCATTAAATAACTTGTATC
>NZQU01000056.1 GCA_002696025.1 Crocinitomicaceae bacterium | reverse complement strand
TAATTAATACACATGCTCATATTGATCATGTATTGGGTAACCATTTTGTTTTAAATAAGTTTGACATCCCTTTTTATCTTCACCCTTTGGATATTCCAGTTTTAGAATCTGTAAAAAGTTATGCCCATGTTTATGGCTTTCCTTCTTATGAAGAGTCCCCAATGCCCAATCAAATGCTAACAGATCAACAGGAATTGGTTTTTGATGATATAAAAATTAAGGTTTTATTTGCACCAGGTCATTGTCCCGGTCATGTTGTTCTTTATTTTCCTGAAGATAATATTGTTGTTAATGGAGATGTTTTGTTTAAAGGTAGTTTTGGAAGAGTTGATCTTCCAGGTGGTGACTTGGAGACTTTAAAGAAAAGCATACACAATGTCATGTTTAGGCTACCAGAAGATACGAAGGTTTATTGCGGTCATGGTCCAGAGACTACAATAGGAGCAGAAAAACAATCAAACTATATACTTAGTTTTTAAATAAATCTTTGCCAGAATTAAGCAGTTCTATTGCTTTTTGTAATTCTTCATTTCTTCTATTGAATACTTCATAGAATTGAGCATATTCCCATATGTTAAGTGCTATATTGGCTTTAAGCCTTAGCTCAATTAGTTTTTTGGATGTTTCAAATTCTGTTTTATCTAAAACAATCGATGAATCTTCATTACTAACATAGTCAATAAAGTCATCCATAATTTCTTTGTCTATTATGAAGTTCTTTTTGTATTCAATAAATTTTGGATAAGCCTGTTTAATTTGAGCTCTGTTTGAATTGGAATATTTCAATGCAAAGCCGTTTAGGTGCCCGCCACGATTTACCTTTTTGTAATAAGAACTAATGTCAGAAGTATCAATTGCAACAAAATAATCGGGCATGATTCCACCCCCAGAGTATACTTCTCTTCCTTTTACAAGCGTTTTAAACTTTAAAGAATCTGGAAGTTTAACGGAGTCTTGGTGCATAAGTTCGCCATTTAAGAATCTTTGAGAGATGTCATTTTTGTAAGATTTTAAATCATCGTATGGTTTTTGAATAAAACGACCTGTTGGGGTGTAATACCTAGCAATAGTAAGACGCATTTCAGAGCCGTCAACCAATCTTATTGGCCTTTGAACAAGCCCTTTCCCAAAAGTTCTTCTTCCAACAATGATTCCGCGATCCCAATCTTGAACAGCTCCGGAAACAATTTCACTTGCCGACGCAGTATACTCATTAACAAGTATTACAAGTTCACCTTTTTCCCAAAGCCCTTTGTTTCCTGCTCTTAAATTTTGTCGAGGTTGGGTTCTTCCTTTTGAATAGACAATTAGTTTTTCTTCTGAAAGAAATTCATCTGCTAATTGTTGCGCAACACTTAAAAGACCACCTCCATTATCTTGAAGGTCAAGTATGAGTTTTTTCATTCCTAGTCTTTTTAGTTTGGTAATAGCAGTCCTCATTTCTCGAGTGGTAGTTCTTGAAAATGAGTTTAACTTAATGTATCCAATTTTATTATCTAGCATGTATGATGCATCAACAGAGTAAATAGGGATTTTATCTCTTTTAATATTAAATTTTATTAGATTGTTACTTTTACCTCTTTTAACAGCAACAAGTACTTTGCTGTCTTTTTCTCCTAATAAGCGAGATCTAACACCACTGTTTTTAATTCCGGTTCCAGCAACTACCTCATTGTCAACTTCGATGATTTTATCTCCTGGCAATATGCCAAGTTTTTCTGATGGACCTCCTGATATGGTGTTGACAACTAAAATAGTATCTTTAATAATATTGAATCTAATCCCTACACCAACAAAACTCCCGTCAATTTGAGACCTTGCATTGTTTGCGTCTTTTTTAGGCATATAAGTTGAGTGGGGGTCCAGCTTTTCTAACAAAGCAATAATGGCAGCCTCTGTTAGATCTTCACCATCAACAGAATCTACGTAAAGCCCTTCTATTTTATTAATTACTTGTTCAAATTTAAGTGAGGTTCCTAAATTTTCAGGTTGAGAATTTATGGATAGAATGAATCCAAACATAAAAAAGCCCGCAGTTATTTTTTTTAACATATTATTGTAAATACAATTGTTATTAATTAGTTACTAATATTGGTACTGCAAAAACAGTTCCGAAATTAATCTTTTATCAAGGTCATTTCTTCAACTAAGTGTCCAGCATTAGAATAGATGTCCATTACCCATAATACATATCTTATGTCGACAACAATATTTCTACATCTATTTGGATTGAACATATAGTCACTCATGGTACTTTCCCATGAACGATCAAAATTCAATCCCATTAAATTTCCATTAGCGTCAATTACAGGAGATCCAGAATTACCTCCAGTAGTATGGTTAGAGCCGGTAAAACAAACCCATAAATCTCCATCTTGAGCATAGTTGCCATATTTTTTTTCTTTGTGTAATTCAATCATTCGAGGTAGTATCTCAAAGTCTGGGTTACCGCTATTATATTTTGCAATGACACCATCTAGAGTTGTGTGCTCTATATAGTTAACACCATCAGCTGGGTTTGAACCTTCTAGTTGACCATAAGAAATTCTCATTGTGCTATTTGCATCAGGCCAATGATTTTTATTTGGAAACATTTCATGTTTTCCTTTTACATATTGTTTTAAAAGTCCATTCATTTTAGATTTAAATTTTTTATAAGCAGGTAGATCTTCAGAAATAAATTTTTTGTAGAAAAAATTGTAGTGTTGGTACCCTTTGTCTTTGCTTAATATTTTCCGTCCTTTTTTTCCGATTTTATCTAAAAACTCAAGGTATCTTTCTTTAGAGGTGAAAACTGAAGATAAGAAAACCTCATCTGTATTGATATCGGCTTTAACACCTATTTGCTTTAGATATTCTTCTGTTTGAAATTTAAAAATGACTCTGTCAATTTCACAGTCGTAATCTTTAAAGTGATTATCCGCTTGTTTTTTAAGCTTATCTATTTCTTTGTTTAATTCCTCTGCTGATTCATAAGAATCTATTTTTTTTAGAAATGGGTCAATGTTTCTAATTAATTTAAAATACTCTGTTCCAACATAAAAATATTCAATTGCCATTGAATATTTAAACTCACTCATTACTTCATCTTTTACAAGCTGGTTCATTTGATTGCTTAGGTTTCCATATTTTTTTGACCAATTAAAATCTGTTTTAGCTTTACTTGTATAATTGTTTTCCTGTTCGTTTTTAACTGAAATGGCATTCATTCTTTTTAATCCATCAATTTGTCCAATCCACTTTTTCCATGCATTGGCTATTCGGGCTTGTTTTGCCGCATATTTAATTCGAACTTCATCTGAATTTTTCATTGCTCCATCTATTACGCCCAGAGATTTTTCTCTCATTTTGATTCGAGCAGGTCTTTCTTTCTCAATTATAAATTTTAAATATGAAGAAATGACATGCTGTTCGGTCCTGCCAGGGAAACCATAAACCATAGTGAAATCACCCTCTTTCCTATTATGCATAGAAATTGGAAGGTAATGCAGTGGTTTGTATGGCTTGTTTTCCTTAGAGTAAGGAGCAGGTTTATTATCTGCACCAGCATATACCCTAAAAACAGAGAAATCTCCAGTGTGACGTGGCCAAACCCAATTGTCGGTATCTCCACCGAATTTTCCAATAGAATTTGGAGGCGTACCTACAAATCGAACATCTAAAAAAGTTTCTTTTACAAGCATATAATAGTCATTTCCATAATTAAATGCTTTAATTTCTGCTTCATAATGATTGTCTTTCATTGCTTTTGCTAGAATCACATCCATGTTTGCTCTAACTACAGAGTCTTTTTGCTTGGGTTTAAGACTTTCACTAATTCCCTTTAGAATGTCATTAGTTACATCTTCGATTCTAACAATTCGAGTTGCTGTTAGACCAGGGTTGGGAAGCTCCTCACTTAAGTTTTTTGCCCAAAAACCATATTTTATGTAATCATTTTCAAGAGATGAATGAGATTGAATTTGAGAATAACCACAATGATGATTGGTAAGTAAGAGCCCTTTGTCAGATACCAGTTCTGATGTACAGCCACCATTAAAATGAAAGATCGCATCTTTTAAACTAGATGAATTGACATTATAAATGTCTTTTGCTGAAAGTTTCATTCCTTTTGCCTTCATTTCTGATTCAAATGCAGCAATTAGAGATGGAATGAGCATGCCTTCATCAGCCCTAACTATTGGGTTTAAGATAAAGATGAAGATGAAAATTTTAAGTATTGATTTCATAAAGATTTATTTATAATGTTCTAATTCACGAATATAGTTCTTTTTGCTTTTTAATTTATAAAACTTAAAAGGATAGCCCTCTTTCTTTAAATAATTTAAAGGCAATATCTGGATTTACTTTCCATAACATTTTTGGAGCATATACTTTTGCTATGCCCCTTCTGTTTGTTGTAATTTTATTTCCAGTTATTTTATTTCCAGTTTTTGTGTTATAAAAAACAATGCGATATGTTGCTTTTGGGTTTAAAAAACGAATCTTAAAATAAGTTTTATCTTCTTCAATATTTATGGGTTTGGATGTCTTGTCATCATCTTTTGGCATATAAAGGTATTTTTTAGAAAATGGCTTTTCTGCATAATACATTTTTTTAAGAATAGAATCTTCTTCCAGCATATTTGGCCAATTAACAGACCTGTTAGAGATCCATCCAAAGCCACGTTCACCATCAGAAGAAACTTGAGTGTATGCTTCAAGAAGATCACTTTTCCGATATCTCCTCCCATTACTTCTTTCTATTTTACGAGTATTTTCTGGCCACCGTTGTGCTATAATGGGATTGTTTTTAAAGATTCTTACAGTATCATAGTTGCATATTTCAAAATCAATACCCTTTATAAATTCATGAATAGGTGGGTATAGCTCTTTCCATAATTTATGTCTTGTCTTTGTATAATAATTCCACCAGTCAAGCCCTGATACAGCACAGCCTGATGCCAATGTAAACCATAAATCTTGTTTGATCATAAATGGGATGTGGTCATTTAGAATCTTTGAAAGATCTATTTTTTTGTCCTCTGGCCATTTACGTGGAATAGACATTAAGTGACCAAATTCATCATAAATAAAACATTTGTTTTGATATGTTGGATGGCTTATTCTTTCATTTTGATATCCTGTATTTAGGTTTGTTACTGCAGGATATCGTAACAAAAGATTTCTATTTCTGATTTTATCAGAAGATGGTGACATTTCATAGGTGTAATTGTGAAGACCTACAAAATCTATTTGAGGATGATTAAAAATTTCAGGATCCCATAAGTCACATGATCCATTTACACCATTAATTAGTGCAACACTCAAAAGTTGTCTTGAATTTAATTCATTTCCAATGTATTCTGACATTTCATGAACCCATGTCTTTATGATCTCTCTGTTTTTAGAGTGGTCGATAATGCTGTCATTTATTTTTTCATCTCTATAGTTTCCTGTGTCGTCAATTTCGCTCAAAAATTGTAAGCCTGAAAATGCAGTAGAGTACCCCCATCTTGCCATGATATATCTAAAATGATTTTTAGAGAAAAACTTGGCTCTTTCATTTCTATAAAAATCAATCGGCTCGGTTGCACCTATTTTATTTTCGCGTCCAGCCTTTGTTAAAGAAATGTCGTTGTCATTATAAGCATTGTCTTCCCAACGAACACCAGGCATCACTCTAGCGTCTTCTTCATCTGTTCTTTTTTGAAGCGGTGCATGTAGATAAGCACAATAAATAAAGTAAATGAGCTTTTTGTTGCAGAAATCATTAATTCTGTCAAATTCCCAAGCATGATTCATTTTTTTTTGATAATTACCTAAGCTTTCCCAATCTAGTTGCATAAACCATGGGGCGGCAACAAATCGAGTAAAATTACCTTTGGCATTGCTAAATGCATTAAGTGCATTGTACATTTCATCAAAAGATCTAGAACCAGAACCTTGTGGGATTTTATCCCAACCATCAGATTCGGTCCATGGAATGACTTGCCCAACACCTAAAAAGCTTTTTTTATTGTCTGAAAAACGAAGGTGTTTTTTGTGTTCTCCAAGCTCTAAGAATCCAGGATTTGATCCTTTGTTAATTTTAACTTGAGTGATGCAAGTGTCACTGTAAATTCTTTTAATATTGGTATAAATAATCACTTTATAACTGCCTGTTTTTTCAAAAGACATTCGGATTCTAAAGTTATAAGATGTAGTATCTTTTTTCCATTGGTTATTTAACTTGTCTCTTTTATATTCTTCATAAAAAAAGCCGTTAATTTCATTTACTTTTATGTTTTCCTGATTGTATATTTCAGCTTTTATGTCAATATCTTCCGGGTTAAATGGATTAAGAGGGTAGGGGTATGATTTTGAGCCAGATGATTTGATAAATTTTAAAATGCGATTGTTGATTGTTTGACTCAATTCAATTCCTAATTCTACTTTTTCAAATTGTTTTGCTTCTCCAATTCTTTTAGGTGAAAACCAAGCGACTTTATTAATAATACCAATTGTGCCAGGAGCATTTACATTTTTGTCTAAAATGACTTTAGAATAAATACTTGGATTAAGCTGAGTAAATGAATCAATTGAAATTAAAAGAAATACAATAAAAAATCTCATTTTTTATCTTGTTTTTTAGGCACAGGGTCATATCCACTTCCTCCATATGGATGGCATTTGCATATTCTTTTGGATCCAAGCCATATACCTTTAAACAAACCATGCTCATTAAGTGCATCAATCATATATTGAGAACAAGTCGGTGTGAATCTACAGCTCGCAGGAGAAAGAGGAGATAAAATCTTTTGATAAAAAAGGACAAGTATTTTAAATGGAAAAATTAATATTTTCTGAATGTAATGCATGGTTTTAAAAACAGACTGTTTTAGGCATCTAAATTAATAAAATTAAAACTCTGCATTTTTTGGAGTTCTAGGAAATGGAATGACATCACGAATATTAGTCATTCCAGTAATAAACATAACAAGCCTTTCTAAGCCAAGTCCAAAACCAGCATGAGGAACAGATCCAAATTTTCTTGTGTCAAGATACCACCATAATTCTTCTTCTGGTATATTGAATTCAGCGCATTTTTGTTTAAGAATATCTAATCGCTCTTCTCTTTGAGATCCACCAACTATTTCACCTATACCTGGAAAAAGTACATCCATAGCAGCAACTGTCTTGTTGTCATCATTTTGCCTCATATAGAAAGCTTTAATTTCCGATGGATAATCAATTAGTATTACAGGTGACTTGAATTCTTTTTCAACCAAATACCTTTCGTGTTCACTTTGAAGGTCAATCCCCCATTCAACAGGAAACTTGAATTTCTTTTTCTTATGGGGTTTAGAGTTAAGAAGAATTTGAATCGCTTCAGTATAGGTAATTCTTTTAAATGGGTTTTCAGTAACAAATTTTAGGCGATCAATTAAGGACATTTCATTTCTTTGGTTCTGAGGCTTTTGTTTTTCTTCTTGAATTTCTCTGTCGTTTAAAAATTGAACGTCTTCAAAACAGTTTTCAAGAATGTATTTACAAATAAACTTTAGACAGCTTTCTGTTAAGTCCATGTTGTCATGAATATCAGCAAAAGCAATTTCAGGCTCAATCATCCAAAATTCAGCAAGGTGACGAGATGTGTTTGAATTTTCAGCTCTAAAAGTAGGACCAAAAGTATATACTTTACCTAAACCAAGAGCAGCAAGTTCTGCCTCTAGTTGACCAGAAACTGTAAGGTTTACATTTTTCCCGAAAAAATCTTCATTATAATCTACATCTCCATCATCATTTAGCTTTGGATTAATTGGATCAAGTGTGCTCACTCTAAATATTTCTCCAGCCCCTTCTGCATCAGATCCAGTTATAATAGGAGTGTTGATGTAATAAAAACCATGGTCATTAAAATACTTATGAATTGCATAGGATATAGAATGTCTAATTCTGAAAACAGCACCAAATAAATTGGTCCTAAATCTAAGATGTGCCTGTTCCCTAAGAAGTTCAAGGCTGTGTTTTTTAGGTTGTAATATTGTTTTTTGAACATCTTCTGGATTGGCTGTTCCTATAACCTTAATATTAGATGTTTGAATTTCGATGCTTTGTTTAGAGCCAATTGAAGCAACAATTTCTCCTTCAATACTAACAGCTGATCCCGTTGTTATGTTTTTTAAGACTTCTTCATCAAATTTTTCATATTCGATAACAGCTTGTATCGTTGCAAGACATGACCCATCATTTATTTGAATGAATCGATTGCTTCTAAAAGCTCGTACCCATCCTTTTATTAAAACTTTTTCTCCTTCAAGTTTTTTAGGATCATGTTCTTTAAGTATATCAGATATTATTGTTCGTTTCATAAGGGAATTATGTCAACCGTTCACAAAAGTAATCAATACATTTCGTGTATAAAAAATATCTGAAATTTTTTATATTTTTTGCAGAATTGTAAATTATAGTTTTTTTTATCTATTATGGATATGTCTTTGTAATTTAT
>NZQU01000055.1 GCA_002696025.1 Crocinitomicaceae bacterium | reverse complement strand
TTTAAAACAAAAAGAAGATAAATATGGATGTACTGATTCTAGGGCAGCTAATTTTGATATCACTGCTACAATTAATGATAATTCTTGCAAATATTCTGATACTGTGCAAACTTTAACAAATACAACTGAAATTTCAACAAATCCTATCGTAAAACTTATTCCATTATCCTTAGAATCTAAACAGAAAGTTGAAAATATTGAAATAGAAGTATATAATAGCTCAAATCAATTGATTAAAAAAATTAATACAGATGTTTATGGTAAAGCAAATTTTATACTTGATCAGGAAACTGATTTAAAGTTCAATTTTTTTCACCCCTATTTTTATATAGAATCATATGAAGGAAATTATATTCCCTATAATGATTTAACACCTAATAAGAAAATTTTATTATCTGTTTTTGCAAATAAAGATGTAAATATAGATGTTTATATTGAAGATTTTTATACAAAAGAATTTGTTAATGATGCAAAATTATTAAATGATATAATAGATTTTACTTATGAAAATAAAAATGGTTTTTATAGAATATCTATTCTAAAAGAAGAATTGCGTAATAAAAATATAAAATTTGGTGATGAATTAGATTTTACAATTTATACTAATGAAGTTAATCCCATAGAAAAGTTTAAAGTATTTATTAATCCTCAAGAAATTCTCAAATATGATACTAGAGTATCAAGGCAAATCAGCAAGAAAATTCAATTCATTGATTCGTATTCATTAAAGCCATTAAAAAATATTAAAGTTATGATTGATGATAATAATGTTGTTAACAAAGATAGTAAATTTTTCTTAAAAACTAATAATAGTGGAAATATTGAATATGAATTTTTTGGACAAGATTTTGGAAAGTATATTTCATTAAATGTAGACATTCCTCAATATGTTGAATCTTCTAAAATTTATACTTTAGACGCAAATCAAGAAATTTTAATTGTAAAAGTAAATCCTATTTATTCAATTTTGAAAGTTTTGGATTCAAAAACAAATAAATTAGTTGATGGTTTAAAAATCTATTATAAAAATGATGTAATAAGTGAAGTTGAATCACCAGGTATGTATAAAGTTAATTTATCAAGTATGAATAAAAAATATAATTTAAGAGTTGTTGATTCAAACAAAAATTATGAAAACAAAGAATTAAGTTATATCATTGATAATAATAATATAAATGAAACTAAAAATTTATTTGTGAATCAAAGAACTTTCTTAGATTTTAATATTTCAGATTTAGCCAATGATAAAGTAGGCAAGGTCGATATTTATATGAATGGTAATAAAATAGGAAATACTAATAATAAAGGTATGTTTAATTATGAGATTAAATACGTTCAAGAACCAATAGATATAGTGTGCTCTAAAAATGGTTATATTAAAGAAAGTTTTACTATTGATTTAGAGCCGGGATTAAATAAAAGTTCATTAGTATTAAAGACGATTTCTTGCAAAATTAAACTCCAAGATTATTCGACGAAAAAATCTATTAATACTCTATTTTTAGAAAATGAAAATATTGTAAAGTATTATTACGATAATAAAATTCAAGCTTATATAGTACAATTTTCTGATTTTGGAGATTATAATATTAATATTTATGATGAAGGAAATATATATCAAAATTCTGCAATTGAAGTTAATATGACTAGAGATAGTATTATGAAACAATACACTAATGATATGTATGAGATTACATTCGTTAAAATTCAAGTTACAGATGATGATGGTCGTCCAGTTAAAGATGCGGTAATTAAATTAAATAAAAAAGAAATTGGGGATACAAATCGTTCTGGAAAGTTAAGAAAAAGAATTACTTATTCTAGGCCTAGTATAAATTTTTCATGCATTGCTTCTGGATATTATTCTTATGAAAAAAATCATAAAATAAAGCCTGGAAAAGATAACGAATTGATAGTACAAATAAAGAGGTTGCCTGAAGTAGTATTGCAGGTATTAGATAAAGAGAAGAAGGATATTGTTAATGATATAATTGTTTTTGTTAATGATAAAGAGTATGAAGTTGATGATTATGGTAAAATTAAATTGCAACCTAAAAAAATAAATCAAAAATTTGAAATAGTTTTTTCAGATGGTGAAATTGATTATTTTAATCAGAATTTAGATTTCAACTATTCTGATACTGTACTGAAATATGATTTATTTTTATCGCCGATTCCATATATCTATTTAGAGGTTTTGGATAGTAGAGAAAGTTATTCTATTAAAGATGCTAAAGTTTTCATAAATGATCAGGATAAGGGTAGAACTACTTCTGATGGTAGAATTAAAGTTAAAGTTAAAAATAATTCTAAAAATAAATTAATAATTAGAAAAAAGGGGTTTGATGTTTATGAAAAATCTATATCAATAAATAATAGTAAAACTGATGTTGAAGTACAGCTTGATAAGCTTGAACAGAAAATAATTATTAGAGATATGTTTGGTAAAGTTTTGGAAAATGTCAAGCTTATTTATAATGATAAAATAGCTTTTACTGATAAAGATGGGCTAGCAATATTAAATCCAGAATATTTAAATAAAGATATCGAAATTAAATTTGAAAGTAATAAAAACTACCATAAAAAGATTAATAAGATTTATTCATTTAGTAAAAATTATGAAAATCATTCGGTTTCATTAGAAACAAGACCTTTAAAATTATTTATTAAATTAGTCAATAAAATGAATCAGAGCGATATATCTGATAAAGTAGATGGGGTTATAAGTATTAACCCTAGCCCTAATAATAATTCAACATTCGAGTTATTTAATAACCAACTTACAATAGATGTGTTTGAATCTAATAATTATCAGATAAATGGAGATTTTGTTTTGAATGATCAATCAATAAAATACAGTAAAAGCATTTATATTGATTTAAACAATGCTGAGAAAAAGCATAATATATTTATATATAATCCAGACATAGAAATTATTGATAATGAGCAAATCGAAGATATTGAGATAGTTTCTCTAGAAAATGATGTTACAAAACAATATAATGGAAGTAAAATTCAGCTAGATTCATATGGTGACTATAAGATAACATATAATATTGTTGGTAATTTGAATTCATATTCTCAGCAGAAAAATATTTCAATTAATGAACAGAATAATAGAATCGATTTATCACTTTCCAATTATTATTTAGATTGCTTAGAACAAAAAAATATTGGAGAAAATGGCTCTGATATTTGGGAAAAAAAATGTAGTCAATTTATTGA
The DNA here is from genome assembly GCA_002696025.1 of Crocinitomicaceae bacterium. Taxonomy (GTDB): domain Bacteria; phylum Bacteroidota; class Bacteroidia; order Flavobacteriales_D; family Crocinitomicaceae; genus UBA952. The sequence goes on along the minus strand of NZQU01000055.1, from coordinate 12,513 downwards.
AAATGAAATAGATAAAGATGTCGATAAAGATGTTAAATATTGTGAAGTTTTAGAATGGTTGGCATTATCAAATTTTGAAGTTGGTGATTATATAGAATCTAAAAACTATTTCAATCTTATAATAAATTCTGTAAATGAATGTGGTACTAACCCCAGTTATTATAAAATGTATAATGCATCATTATCTAAAATTACACCATCTGATATTGCGTATTTTGATCGAAATGAACTTGAGGCTGATTTAGATGATTGGTTGAAAATTAATGATTTTTGGAAAGATAATGGATATATTGAAGAAAGTTTCAATTCATATAGCGTCACTTGTAATATAATTGGAAAAAATTGTGATAATGATTTAGTTGATATGAAAATTAATTTATTAACTCAAATTGCCACTTTAATGGATTTTTCAAATATAGCATACACATATACATTTTTTGATGAAGATGATAAGTCATTTGTATGTTCTGTAAATAATAATTTATTTAATCAGATAAATAAGTATTCAAAAGATATACCTTCATATAAAATAACGGGTATTTTAAGTAATATAGAAAAATATAAATTAAATGATTGTGAATAATGTTTAAAAATTTTATCATATTATTTATTTCAGTTTTTATTATTGGTATATCATTAAGAATATATTTGAGTACTTTTGATGATGGTCCGGTTGTTGCGGAAGTTGATATAAAATTCAATTTAGCTGCCATTGATTCAACTTTTTTTCATCCAAAAACTGAAATATTTGAAGATATTCTAATAAATTATTTATATCAATTAGAAAGAGTATTTTTAAACAAAAAAACTAAATTTGATTCAAATTTATCTAGAAATTATGCTTTGGGATTGATTTATTTTGCAAGGTATAAAGAATTATTATCTGCAAGAGATCTTTTATCTGAAATAAATAACAATTTATATTTTAAGCCGTTATCAGATAAACATAAAACAAAAATTCCAATGCTTACTAAAGTAATTGAATCGGATTCTGATTTAATTTATAATAAAAATAAATATTGGGACTATCAAGTCCAATTAAGGCAAAATTATGGGAAATATAAATTATTACCTTCAAATTATTTTGCTATGTATCCTACTGAATTTATTTCATTAAAAGATGAAGTTCAAGGTGAAATTATTATATATAACCCTTATTTTTATAATATAAAGGCAGATTATTATTTGAGAAAATCAAAAGAAAATTTTTCTAATTTTCTAGAAACATATGAAATGAATGATAAATTTAATTTAATAGCATCTGTTAAGTTAGGTTTGTTAGATATGTATAATGAAAATATTGAAAATAAAAATATAATATCAAATGATCTTATAGATAGAGCTTTCAAAATATTAAATGATAAAAAAAATAGATTTCAGCTTGATGTGGTTGATTTTTTAGTTTTGGCTGAATTGAATAATTTTTTAGATATAAATGATTCGAAAAAAATTTACCGAAAGATTGATGACAGGACTATTAAAGTTTTATATCAAATGAAAAGAGAGTTATATGGATTAGAGAAAATGAATAATCGTAAAATAAAAAATATTAATTGTAATGAGCTTAATGATAGATATTTCCCCTATGAGTTATATTTGACAGAATCTGAACTTATTTATAAAAATAGTTTTTTATCAAATAAAAATGAAACAATTGATTATGTTGATAATGCTGATTCTAAAATTAATGATTTTTGGACTAAATGTGTTGCCGTTGAAAAAAGGTCTTCAATGGATTGTGCTACGAAGAATTGTTTAAAATATAATAATTATAGCTCGACATTATTAAAATCTTTTAGGCTCGGTCTATGGCATGGAGGAGAACTACCGAATTGGAATGGTCGAATCAAAAGAATTTTTTCTAGAACATCTGATAGCAGGATAATTGATCCCATTTTTGATAGAATTTTAAATCAGATTGATATATGGATTCAAAGAATAATTTAAATATTTTAAGGAGTTTTATAATCATGAATAAAAAAGTGAAGCTATTGATATTGATTTTAATTGTCAATATTCAGATTTTCTCAAAAGATTATTATGGAGTTAGGTATTCAGAGTTGGCTATGGATATTAATCATTTAGATCCGATATTTTCAGAAGATTCTTATAGATGGGTTAGATTTGCTGAATTAATAAATGCTAGATTAGTAACAAATAATGAAAAATTACAGCAATATGAGGATTTGCTTTTAAAGATGCCAAGTGCAATTGAACAAGATTTTAATTTAGAGCTTAAGGAAGTTATCAATTGGAAAGATGGCACACCTATCACAACAGCTGATATAGCATTTACATTTGAATTATATAAGGCAAGTTCTAGAAAGGAATATTTAAAAGTTGTTGATTATGTAGATGTTGAAATAGTTGATGATAAAAAAATAATTTTTAAAAAACCTGCTCACGTAAAAGATTGGGAAGAGTTTAGGAATGCAATTAATTTTTATTTACCAAATATTTATATTTTACCAAAACATATTATACAAGATATTCCATTAGAAAAATTTGGTGAGTATACAAAAAAACCTTTAGGAGCTGGACCATATTATATTAATGATATAAATGTTGAGGGTGAAAAAGTTTCAATAACATTATTTAAGAATGATTTTTATCATAATGAACCCGTTCCTAGGGGAATAAAGGAAGTTGAAGTGGTAACTGAAAATGAAATTGGTAATGCTATTTCTAATTTGCAAAAAAATACTGAAAATTGCATAAAAAATGGTAAAAATACTTGTATTGATATACTTTCTTTTTCAATTGATAGTAGAATTTTACAAGATGATTTAGATAATCAAGCTGATATAAATAAATATCCTTATGCAGAGAATTCGTGGATGGGTATGGCATTTAATACAAATGTACCACTTTTAAACAATAAAGAATTTAGAATTATTATTGATGAAATAATTGATGATGAGTTCTTAATTAAACAATATTATAATAAAATGGGTACGGAACAGAATGCAAAAGATGTCACAGGACCATTTCACCCAGATTTTGGTATTTTAGCTAAAAATTTGCATGATAGAAAATCTGGAAGTAAGGAGATTATTAATAAATTAATAAATGGTGGTTTTAGAATCCAAGATACTAATACTGATTATCTTCAAGTATTTAATTCAAATACTAGTAATTATGAAGATTTGCAATTAGTACTTATTTATGATAAGTCTGTTGTTAGAGAAACTTCAACTACAAGGCAAGTTTTTACAAAAATCGTAAAATATTTTAAATCTTGTAAGATAAAGTTAATTCTTGATGGACAAGACCAAAAGAATTTCAATAAAAAAGTTGCTTCAAAAAGTGGATGGGATTTAGCCTTTAAAAAATATATTTTTGATTGGAGAAGCGATTTAAAACCTTTATTCTCAAAAAATAGTTTAAATAATATTACAGGTTATTCAAGTCCTGTATTAGATAAACTATTAGAAGAATATGAAACATATAAAACAATTGATAAAATAAATGCAGGTGAAAAAATTCATAAGCACTGCTATGATAATGTTCCTTATTTATTTCTCTGGACTGTTAAGGCTAAGACATATTATAGGAATATTATTAAAGATGTTAAAATAACTCCAATGACATTTTTTGGAACAATAAATGATTGGATGGTTTCACCACGTAATGAGAACTAAAAATTGAAAAGTATTATATACCAGAAAATATTAAGTTTTTTTTTAATGATCCTTTTTACTGGAATGTCTATGTATTTTGTTATTTCATACAATGGCAATATGTTAGATACCATAATAAGTTATTTTATTTGGGTAATAAATTTTTTTCAAGGTGATTTTGGGTTTACTGCTGATTCAATGGAAATTACTTTTTTTAATTTTAGTAATGATTCATCTAAGTTAGCAATTGGTTCAAAATATTTAAATACTATTTTATTATCTTTTTTATCTATAATAGTTTGTTTTTTTATTGCATTGATTTTGAACTTGCTAACAATAGTATACAAAAATAATATTGCATTAATTATTAAGAATATTATAGAGTGGCTGTCTTCTCTGCATATTATTATAATTTGTTTATTTATTCTTGCATTATATCAAGATTCTTCAATTATTATGGCAATAGTAATGGTTTGTTTAGGGACAAATGCTTTCTTTGAGATTTCTTCATCTCAGTTTAATGCAATTAAAGAATTAAATTCAAAAGATTTTATAATTGCAGCTAGAGCTTGGGGAGATAATCCCATTAAACATATGAAAAGAACATTTTTGATTGATAGTATTAATCAAGTAATGGGAGCTTGGATGCTGTTTTTTTCTAATGTTATGATTTATGAAATAATTTTTCAAAAATCTGGCTTAGGCTATCTATTATTTAAATATTTTATATTGGTTACAAAAACTATTTATTCAGAATCAAATACAGATTTTGTATCAGAGCCAAATTTATTTTTAGCAATTTCCATGCTTGTAATTATAACTATTTGCTTTTTAAATACACTTAAAAAAATAATTATAACATATTTAATGGATTATAAGAGATGAAAAATATTATTAATTTAGCTTTTTTTATTATTTTGGGATTATTGTTGTTAATTGGTTTTTATAATCAAATTGCTCCTTGGGATGCTACAGAAGATTTTATTTCTGGTCGTCCATATACACCAGCATTTTCAACTTTAAAGCATCCTTTAGGAACTACCGAATGGGATCAGGATTTTGCAGTACATGTTTCTCAGTCTTTATTATATAACATATCAATTTCATTCAAAGGCTGTGTATTATTTGTTTTTTTTGGTATTGTTTTTGGTTTAATACTAGGATTGGTTAATGATGCACCTAGAAAAAAAATGAGTATTATCAAAAAACCAAAATATATATTTAAGTTTTTAGTTGATATGATAACAGAAATAACCGGAAGTTTGCCTTTTTTGATTATTTTAATTATAGGTGTATTTTATGTTAATTATTATATTGATGCAGAAAATGCTAGTTTGAGATTAGAAATAATTATTGGATTGATTGCATTTTTTAGTACGCACAAATTATCGGTTCCACTAAGTGATAAGATTAAATCTTTAAGAAAGGAAGAATTTATATTAGCAGCAAAAGCTTCTGGTATAACATATTCACAGTTAATCTTTAAGCATATTTTGTATTATGAAGCTAAGTCTCTAATTATTATACAGACAATTAATTTTTTTCTTTTTGCAATGATGATGGAAATATTTCTTACAGTTTATAATTTAGGTGCTTCTGCAAATGATTTTTCACTTGGAAAATTAATTTTAAATTCTAAACAATTATTACCTTTATATGTAACTGGTCAATTGAATAATTTGCAGTTAATATACATGACTATTCTACCATTTATATTAATTTTTCTTTTATGTCTGACAATTAGATGGTTTGGTCAAAGAGTTTTAATAATAACGGATACTAAATGAAAAAAATATTAGATATAAAAAATTTATCAATTGTGTATTCAAAAATTGATAATACTAATAGAAATTTTTTTATGAAATTATTTCTCGATAAGAAAAGAACATATTCACTGCTTAGAAGTGTAAATTTGTCTGTATTTGAAGGAGAGTATTTAGGCTTGGTTGGAGAATCAGGCTGCGGAAAGAGTTTGACAATGAAAACTATTTTTGGAATGATTGATTTTGATCCTGGGGTTGTATCAGGTGAAGTTGTTATAAATGATATAAAAAATAATAAGAAGATTTCTATATTAAATACTAATAATAGAAAATTAATTAATAAGTATTTATCCAATACTTACTTTTCAGAAAATCATATTGAAGTCAAAGATAGTAAAGTTACTTTTCCTAATAATTTAGATATAAATAAGGATTCTATTTTTTATTTATATAATGATAATGGTGATTCAAAAGAAGTTATAATGAATGATAGTGCAATTTCTAGAACTTACAAGTTATCAAAAAATGAAAAAATATTTTCATATTGTTTTATTTTATGCAAAAAAATTATTCCTGTAGATAATAAAAATAATATTAAAGATATTTTGATTTCATCAAAAAAAAATAATATTCCAGGAAAATTTATATCAATAATTTTACAAGACCCACTATCGTTTATGAATCCTTATTGGTCAATGTTAAGACAAATGAATAATTTGAAAAATTTACACCCATCTAAAGATGTTAATGATATAGATGAAATTCTCTCAAATGTTAAGTTAAATGATCAGAGCTTCAAAAATGCATTGCCAAGAGAGCTAAGTGGTGGACAAGGTCAGAGGGCTATGATAGTTCTATCTTCTTTAACTAAACCTAAATTACTTATAGCTGATGAGCCAACAACTGGATTAGACGTAACTCTAAAAAAGATTGTTGTAGAAAAATTTAAAGATTTAAAAAATAAAATTTCAAATAAATTTTCAATGATTTTTATATCTCATGACCTTAATATGGTTAGAAAAGCTACTACAAGAATGAATGTTATGTATAAAGGTCAAATTATTGAAAATGGTTTATCAAAAGATTTTACATCTAAAAACAAACATCATCCATATACAAAAAAATTAATAAATATTACAAAGTCAAATTTTTCTAGTGAAACTATATCTAGTAATCAAGTTTCAGGAGATAAAAGTTTTGGTGGTTGTTCCTATTATGCAGTATGCGAGCATAAATCAAAAAATAATTTATGTTCAAAATTAACTCCACCAGCAATCAAAATCGAAGATGGAAAAATTTTAATTAATGAAGATCCTACTATATCTTGGGTAAAATGTTGGTCTTTTTTAAAGGAGCAAAAATGAGTGCAGTTAAATTAAAAGATTTTCATTTAAAATATATACGATCAGGTTTTGAAATTGGCCCTGATTTTAATTTAACTATTAATAAAGGAGATTTTTTAGGCATAGTTGGTGAAAGTGGATGTGGTAAATCTAGCATAGGTAAAGTTTTAATAGGTTTAATTAATAATGATGAGAGAAATAATTTTGGAGTTTCTTCTTTAAATGGAGAGTTGTTATTTGAACATATGAACAATAATAAAAATTATTTAGATGCAAATTATGCTGAATTAAGATATTTACGAAAGGATGTACAAATGATATTTCAAAATCCTCGCTCAGCCTTAAATTTGAAAATGCCTGTAATTAATACTTTGATGGAAGCAGCAAAAATTGGAAATCCTTCATTTAAGAAGGAACAGTTAATGGAAATTATATATGATAAGGTAATTAGAACTCAATTTTTAAATTCTAATATAGAATATAAAGATTTTTTAAAACAAAATAAAATTTTAGCATCTAATGGCTCCTTGAGTGGAGGTGAAAGAAGAAGAGTTAGTATAGCGAAAGTTATGTGCATGAATCCTTCAATAATTGTAGCAGATGAGCCTTTAGCTAGCTTAGATGCTTCAATAAAATTAGATATACTGAATTATTTAATTGACGAGTGGGAAAAAAGAAAGAATACATCAGATCCATTAACTTTAATCTTAATTTCACATGATGTTGGTGTTGTTAGTAATGTATGCAATAGAGTTGTTGTTATGTATGGTGATTTAATTAATAAGAAAGGTGAAATTGTTGAAGAATTCAATCCACCAAGAAAATTTAAGCTTGAGTTAAACGATAATAATCACAAGTATACAAATGAATTAATTGAAGCTTCAAAATATTTTAGTGTAGATGAAAATTGAGATATAATGAGTAAGAATATAAATATATATATATTATTTTTAATTTTTTCAGTGAGTTTTTCTCAAGATGAATTTTTTTATTATGATACAAAAGATAAATCAGCTTTTTTGAATGAAATAGTCCTTGATTTAAATAGTTTTTCTGAAAAAAATATTGATTATTCTCAGTATAGCATTTATTTAAAAATTGATGATTATAAAGAAAATTATATAAAGAATGTAGAATGGAATATAAATAGATTGAAGTTGAAAAAATCTAATAAGTATATAGAGGGATTTTCTGGTATTGCAAAAAATAAATTTAGTAAAACTATTATTTCAAATAAAGAAAATAAAACAGTTTTAGAGATTCCATTAATTAATGAAATAGAACAAGATGATGAATTAATTTTAAAAAATATCCCTATAATTTTTAAAGATGGAGATTATTGTCATAAAGTTATTAAGATATCACTTGCTGAAAAATCAACTAAAAATAATAATTTTGAAAATATTGAAAAATGGAACAGTACAAATCATCAAATTATAGTATCATCAAATGAGATTGTTTTGAGAAAAAATTATAATTTTAATGATTCAAATGAAGATTTGAAAATTGATTTTAGTATAATGAGTAATGGTATTTCATTATTTAATAAAGACAGACAATATCTTTTGAAATTGAATGATGAAATTCAGTGGTCAGAAAATACTGGTGATTTGAAATTATTTTATGATGAAATTCAAATTGATTATGCTGATTATATATTAAATGTTGATGATAATAATTTATATGTTAAGTTTTTGAAAAATATAAATTCTAATAAAATTGTAATTGAAAATTGTTATATAAAATCTACAAATACTATTACTGAATCAAATTTAGAGCTATTAACTGAATTAAATTCAGCTAATACAAATGAAGTTTTTAATAATAATAAAAGATTTGATAAGGGATTATATTATTCTTCAACAGCGACAAATAAAATTTATATTGATAATTTAGAAATTCGGTTAGGTGTAGATAATTCAGGTGATTTTTCAATTATAAACAATAAAAGAGAAAAAAATAAAATTCCAAGTATAAATTTAAAGCAAAATGGTAAAAATATATATTTGGTTAATGATGCAGTATTGAATATAATTATACCTGATAATGTGAAATTGACTTGGGGTAATGTCCCCGATAATAATAGTGATTATGCTTTAACCAAATTAAGTGATAAAAATATTAGGATTAAATTAGAAAAAGATTTTAATAATGAATCGCTTAATATAGATAATCTATTTTTTAAAAAAACATCTATGAGTATTTCTCCATTTCAATTACAAGTTAAATTTTCTTCTGATTTTTTTGATAATAATGAAAAAATATTTTGTTCAGATTTTATTTCAAAAGGCAGTCTAGAATTAGAAATGAAAGAACAAACAATTTTCACATCTGAAGAAAATCCTTTTATTGATTTATTATCAATCAATTATAATAAAGATTTATTATTATTACCAGATGATAAAATTGTAATTGATATGAGTAGTTCTGATTATTTATTTTTTGATAAAGGTCAAGAAATCGATTCAAATCAACCTGAAAATTTATCTGTAGAGGTTTATAATCAAAAAATAATTATTAATGTAATAAATAATTTATCATCAACTGAAAAATCAATTAAGTTAAAAGAAATATTTTTTAATTCTCCGAATAATTCTGAAAGCGATATAAATATTAAATCATATGTAGAATCTGGAAGATATAATGATATTCGAGATGAAATAGAATTATCAAATCAGTTTCCTTTAGAGTTTACAGTTTTAGATATACATTTTGATTTATCTAATACTTTTGAAATTGTTAAAAATATTTACTCAGATAAAGATGTATATAAGTTGCCAGATATAGTTATTCAAAACAAATCTTCTAAGCCATTTGAAGATTTGGAATATATTAAGATTAGAATTCCTGATTTTGAATATGAGTTTTCTAATAGTGTGATTAGTGCTTTATCTAGCAATTCTGATCAAGGAGGTCCAGAATGCTATATTGAAAAAGACGATTTTGATAAAAAGAGGCAATATATAACCTGTGAAATGTATGAAGGTATAGGAGCTAAAGAAATTATAACTATTCCAAATGTTAAGATAGAAATTGATTTTTTGAAAAATAATACTCGTTTAAATATTCCTTTAGAAATGCAAATTCATACTGGCGAAAAGGATGAACCGATTACAACTGATTCAAATGCTGGTTTAGTTTATGGCCAACCCTTTATGAATTCTTTGTTTGATCAAAGTATTTTTAGTGATAGAACTGATTTTCAAGCTTTATATCAATTCTCCTTAGATTTTAGAAAAACTCCGAATTCTATTATGAAAACTGATGATTTATTAATTCATATTGAGAATAAAATTGATTTGGAGTGGGGTAATAGGCGAAATGCATATATAGTAACTAAAGATAATCAGCTCTATAAATGTCCAGTCTCATTTAATGGAAATAAAAAAGATATTATTATTGATATAACTGAAATTGATAAAAATAAGAGAGAAAGAATGACCGTAGGAAATCTTGAATTTAAAAATTCAGGGAAAAAATTAGATCAATTTAATTTACATCTATCTATTGATGATGGTTTGACTTGGGTTGCGAAAGATACGAGAATTAAAAAAATAATTTCAGAATCTCAGAGTGTAGAAATAATAGATAAAAAGATTAAAGAAGATATATTCCCATTTAATAAAGGGAATCAGCTTATTTTTATTATTGATGACGAAGCCCCCTTTTCTTGGGATAATTCAATTGTCAATGATTTTAATCAAATAGCAAATGAGTTTTTTAAGGGAGCAGGTTATTCTATTAATTCTAAAACAGAAATGATTGGCAACCCTAAAATAGAAAACAATGGCAAGGATTTAATTTTTGAGATATTACACGATATTTATGATTTTATTCCAGGCACTGAACCAATGGATTATAGAAAAAAAATTGGTTTAAAGTTTCCTATAGTTAAAGATAATAAATATCAAGATGATTACACTAAGGAAAATGTATTAAGTCTTAGAATTAAAACTGTTTATGGGGATCGTTTATTACCAAGTAGGAAAAGTGGATTTGTATCTAATAAAATTACTTTTAAACAAAATGAGCATAAAGGAATACAGTGGTTAAATAAGAATCAAGAAAAAATTAGATGTGATATCATTATGGGTGAACCAGATCAAGGTTATAAAGAAGATGTTCAGTTGCAATGGTATCGATATAAAACAGCATTTTATAAAAGAGTACAAAAGATTTTAAATAATGATAATTATTCTGATAAAGATAAAACTCAGTCTCTAAAAAATAATATTAAAGATATTGCCAAAGTTTTTAGATATGATAAAGAGAAAACATATATTAAAGAGGATTGGCTGTTTTGGTATAATCTAGCATGGTATAAATATGCGTGGAACAATATAGTTGGAACAAATCAAGAATTTCCATTAGGTGATTTTGGTGATTATCAACAGATAGATTTGAAATTATCTTGGCAAAGATGTATAGATAATGCTTTAAAATCAGGTTATAATGATAAAGATCCAACTTTTCCAAAACCAGGAGATCAGCCCGACCCTATCGCTGATATTATAAATAGTAAAATTATACCAGATCTAATTGATAAAAAATATGCAGATATATATAATTTTTTGTTTGATGGGCTGTATGTAACTAAAAGATTAAAAAATAATGGTTGGGAGGAAATTTTTTGTAGATATTTATTTGCTTTTTTATCTGATGTTTATTTTAATGATAAAGAGAAAATTCATCAATTTACAATGAGTTCATATCAAATTGATATTATTGATGGCATTTTTAGAGGAGAGGTAGAGGATATTTATAAAGAATATATCAAGAATACAATTAGTGAATTTCCAGAGATTAAAGAATATTTCATTGATAATCCAACAAAATTGGATTCATATAATGAAAATAATGATAATTTTGAATTACTAGAAGTACAATATTCAAATAACTATTCAGAATTAGATTGCTCAATTTTTGATAATGATGTTAGTTGTACTGATAATGATTGTTTGTGGGAAAATAATAAATGTTATGATAAGTGCAGCATATATAATAAAAATGAATGTCTTATGGTAGATGATTGTTATTGGAATGAATCAGATATAGAAGGTGATTATTGTATTGTTTCCAAAGATTTAGGTGATGTTAAAATTGACTTTGGATGGTCTGATCAAGATAATCCAAATATTGGTAAGGTTGAAGCGATTAATAATGATTGGAGAGTAGAGGTCACACCAAAGGATAATAAAGGACTTTGGTTGCCATATGGATATAGAACTACAACAAAAAGAGTCCCATTCTATAGTAAAAATCCAACAAAGTTTGAAGGTAGTAATTTTTATAGTTTAAAATTTGATAAACTAGAAAAAGAAAATGATGGATTGGTAACTCTTGGAATAGGAGGAGGAATTATTTTATTATTGGTATTATTTTAATTTATGATAAAAATACATAAAATATTATTATTTATTATTTTAGCAAATTTCATTTTTGGGCAATATGAAACAAATGAGATGACCTATGAAGAAGTATTTGAACAACAAAGAGAATTTATAAATGAACAAAATATTGAGTTTAATAATTCTAAAGGTTTAAATATTTTAGATGAAAAACAATATCCGCCATTAGTTGCTCGTCAAAAAATGTTATTAAATGAAATAAATGCCTGCGATGATTGTTCAGAAGCACAAAAGTCTCAATTGAGTTATGAGTTATATTATAGTTTTGCTAAAAATACAATGTTAAGATATGGGAAAATGATTGAATATAAAACTAACTTAGTAAGAGCAATAAAAATTTTAGAGAATTTAATAAGTCAAATCAAAAATATGAATGTAA
>NZQU01000054.1 GCA_002696025.1 Crocinitomicaceae bacterium | reverse complement strand
ATCATCTCCTAAAACTAACTTACCCTTCATTTGTAATTTTCCATTTTCGTAGAATATCTCCCATTTTTCAGGCATGCTGAAGATAAGATTCCCTTTGGAGGTAATATTTGCAAATACTTTTCCAGATTCATAAAATACAGTATAAATATTTTTGTTTTCATCTGCAAAATACTCACCTTTCTTTTTAACCCCCCCTGTCTCATAATACGACACATATTTTCCTGTTAAGCTAGCATTCCATCCATAACCTGGATCAGCCATAACACCCTTTATTTTAACTTTCCCAGATTTATAATACTCAGTATAATCGCCATCCCATTTTCCGCAAATTAAACCTAAAGCATCTTTAAACTTACTCCTTTTCATATAACCCTCTTTCATTATTTTTCCAGAATCATGGTAGAAAATGTAGTTGCCTTCAACCGGTTTTAAGCTCCAAAGATTTATGGTTCCTTTTAAAGAAGATCGAATATTTCCTGAATCATAATATGAGAAATACTCTCCTTTTTGAAGAACATTTTTTGTTTTCTTATCATTTACAATAAATATGGTATCGTATCCTTCAAAATCATCATTTTCAATAAATTTTATTTCAAGCTTTTCGGTAGGAATAATGTAAGAATCAATTTCATCAGATGAAAACCTTATAGTGTCTCCTTTTTTGTAGGGTGTTAGAGAAAATGAATTTTCATCTGAGTTACCATGAAGATCTTGTGAATAAATAAAATGTATAAAAGTTATAAAAAGAAAAAATAATTTAGAAGCTAGTTTCATGATGTTGGTTTTTTTATTAAAAAAATGCAAACTAATTTAACGAAAATTACAGTAATACTTTGATTATCAGAAAAAATGTGAAAATCATTTAAATAGTGTTAATTATCTAATAGTTAAGGTAACAATTTCATAATTTATTCATTAGTAATTATATGAACTAAATGTAAAATCATTGCTATGAATAAATTGAAAAAAATCAAAATAAAAATTTTAAGTGTACTTAAGTCTAAACTGAATAACAATTGGATTAAAATCCCAGTTTCATTTTTTACATTAATATTTGTAGCTTATTTTTTTCTCAGTAAATACACAGTTAACCATCAAATTGATTTTATATATGGAGATACCAGAATTCTTTTAGATACTATTTATTTAAATGATAATGGTGTGCATGTTGATATTATTATTCCTCAAAACAATGAATTTGTTTCATATGGATGGGGCAGTAAAATATTCTATTTAAACGTTTCAAAACGGGAAGATTTAACATTTAAAATTGCCTTTCAAGCTTTGCTTACAAAACCTCAATCTTTAATGCATGTTACAAAATATAAATCAAAAAGAGACAAATGGGTTTCTGTTCCTGTTACAAAAACACAATTGAAAAAAATAAAAGCAAATATTGACGATTCTTTTGTTAAGAGCGATGGTAAACATGTTTTTGCCTCAAAGGGTTATCATTCTTCTGATATGTTTTATTATGCGAAGGGTAGGTATCATGCATTTTACACATGTAATAGCTGGGCAAATGATCTTTTAAAAACAAGTGATATGTATGCTTGTTTGTGGACAGTCTTTAGTGATGACTTAATGAGTTTGTATAAATCTTAAATTATTATTGATGATTTATTATTTTTTGTTTGGCTTTGTATTTTTTATTTCTAATTTGATTTATCATCAAGCATTTTCAATTAAATTTATATTTATTGGCTTGTTTTTTTATCCTGTTTTTTATCCTATTATTTTTGTTTTAAATTTTAAAAAATATTTAATTTTTAAAAAGACATTGAAGCCATTTAGTTCTTTTAAGCTGATGGTTTTTTCAGATTTATATTTTAAAGATTCAAAACTTAATGAAAATGAAAAAAAAACGTTTAATTCGCCCAATATAAATGAAGAATCCCCCTTTTGAATTACTTATTTATTCTTTTAATTAAGTAGAATAAAGATGCAATAGATGAGCCCAATAGAGCTAGTGCCATGTCTTTTTGAGCATCAAATATATCCCCTTGTTGCCCATTGTAATCTTCTGCTATTTGTGGATCCATAAATACAGTCAATAACCATTCAAACACTTCGTAAAGCAGGCTAAATGTTTGAACTGCTAGCCATGCTAGAAGAATAGACATTAAATTGTTTTTAAATATTGCTTTAAATTTCTCAAAAAGAAATGGAATGAATAGAACTCCAAAACTTAAATGAACAAACCGATCGTAATGGTTTCTTTCATTTTCAAAAAGCTGATTCAGATCAAAACCTAAATAGGTATCAAAAAGCTCATTGTAGGGTACAAATGAATAAATCCAACGAGCACCTATGATGTGAATTATAATAAAAATAGCAACAAATAAATAAGCGAAAAGACTCAACTTCATTTTTTGAATATCCCAAAGAAGAATAAAAGATAAAAATAAGGTTCCTAAATGTTGTAGATATTGATTTTCAGGGTAAATTGGGTCTATACAAGAAACAATTGCAACTATGAAAAGAATCAATACGATACAAATTTTAGTGTTTCTTAAATTCATAATTATTTTTCTTCTAAATTAGTTATTATCCATATTCATTATGAAATTGATACAAGATATAATTCAAAAGGAATTTGATTCTTTGCTAGATACTGTAAAGCCTTTATTGGGTGGTTCTATTAATGATGTTTTTCTTGTTGAATTTTCTGGTTTTTCATTTGTGATAAAAATTAATGATTTAGATGCTTATCCTCATATGTTTGAAAAAGAGGTTTTGGGCTTGTCTTTACTTAACAAGTCAAACTTTAAAATACCTAAAGTAATTAAGTGTGGGAAGTTTCATAATAAGGCCTATTTAATTCTAGAATATATTAAGCCAGGAGGAGCTATGGATTGGTCTTTATTTGGGGCGAATTTGGCTCATTTACATCTGATTACAAATGAAAATTTTGGTTTGCCTCATGATAATTACATTGGTTCTTTAAAGCAAAAAAATACAAGCAAAAAAACATGGGCTGAATTTTATTCGGAGATGCGTATTTACCCTCTATTAAAAAAAGCTTTTGAAATGTCTTTAATTGGTAAAAAAGATTTAGGTATAGGGGGGCATTTTTGCAAACAATTAAGTTCTTTTTTACCAAACGAATCCCCATCGTTACTTCATGGAGATTTGTGGTCTGGAAATCTCATCAATGATCAACAGGGCGCCCCTGTTTTAATTGACCCTGCCGTTTATTTTGGCTTCCGTGAAATGGACCTAGCAATGCTACAGCTTTTTGGATCTATTCCCTCTTCTGCAATAGATGCATATCAAGATGTTTTTCCACTTCATGTAGATTGGCAAAAAAGAGTTGAAATTAACCAGCTTTATCCCTTATTGGTTCATCTTGTTTTATTTGGCTCTTCCTATTATAATTCAGTTATGAATATTTTAAAAAAATACAGCTAATCAGCATTTCTTGGATGGTGACTTAATATGGCATCTCTGAGAAAGCTTTGATCAAGGTGCGTATATATTTCAGTTGTTGTAATTGATTCATGACCAAGCATTTCCTGAATGGCTCTTAGATTAGCGCCACCTTCAATTAGGTGTGTTGCAAAACTGTGTCTAAATGTGTGAGGTGATACTTTTTTATCAAGTCCTGATTGTATACATAAATTTTTAATAATTGTAAAAATCATTACTCGAGTTAGTTTAGCACCACGTCTGTTTAAAAACACAGTGTTTTCATCGCAAGGTTTTATCTTTTTATGAATTCTGTAATTATCTTGATAAATTTTAATTTCTTTTTCTACTGTTTTACTAACAGGCACAAGTCTTTCCTTATTTCCTTTTCCAATTACTCTTATAAATCCCTCTTCAAAATATAAGTCTGAAAATTTAAGATTAACAAGTTCACTTACACGCAAGCCACAACTGTAAAGTGTTTCAAGAATGGCTTTGTTTCTATGGCCTTCATTTGTGCTAAGGTCAATAGCATCTATTAGCAGGTCAATTTCTTCAATACTCATTACTTCAGGGAGTTTTCGTCCCACTTTTGGTAATTCTAGAAGTTCACTAGGATCGTCTTTTATTTCATTCTCTAATAAAATAAAACCATAAAACTGTTTGATTCCTGAAATAATCCGGGCCTGGCTTCTTGCGCTTAAGCCAAGGTCATATAATACGGCAACAAAGTCTTTAAGATCTTTATAATTGATTTCAATTGGATCTATGTTTTTATCTGCGGAATATTCTGCCAACTTTATCACATCTCTTTGATACGCCATAATAGAGTTTTCGGCCAACCCCCTTTCGATTTTCAGAAATGAAACAAATTGCTTAATATAGCGCTCCCAAGAATTCATAGACTATGAACTTAATGATAATAAACGGACCCAACCTAAATTTAGTGGGTAGTCGTGAAATACAAATTTACGGTGCAAAAACATTTAAAGAGTATTTTGATAAAATTAGTCGAAAATATATTCAAGTCAACCTTATTTATTTTCAATCCAATATTGAAGGAGAGTTGATCAACCAAATTCAAAACGCTCAAGTTGATGGCATTATTTTAAATGCTGGCGGTTATACCCATACAAGCGTTGCTCTTAGAGATTGCATATCAGCTGTTGACACTCCCGTTATAGAGGTTCATTTATCTAATATTGCTTCTAGAGAGTCTTTCCGTCATGAATCTTTAATCACACCTGTATCTAAGGGATGTATTATGGGCTTTGGACTAGAGAGTTATGAGCTTGCCATGTATTATTTTTTAAATAGACAGGTGTAAATTGCATAAAATCTTTTTTGAAATCAGTATATTTGGTTTCCTATAATTTAACAATGCCTAACACTAAAAGTAAAAAAGCCAGTTCTTCCTTAATGGATAAAGATTTATTATTGTCTGCATTTCGTCTAATGACTACAGCAAAAACTTTGGCAGAAAAATATGAAGCGAACAAAGAAATAACATCAAAGTATGTTCATGCTACTTCTCGTGGTCATGAGGCCATTCAGCTTGCATTGGGAATGCAACTTAATCCACAAGATTGGGTTTCTCCATATTATAGAGACGATAGTATTTTATTGGGTATTGGGATTACACCTTACGAATTAATGCTTCAGCTTTTTGCTAAAAAAGAGGATCCTTTTTCTGGAGGTAGAACTTATTACAGTCATCCGTCCCTAAATAGAGAGGGGTATCCAAAAATAATTCATCAATCATCTGCAACCGGTATGCAAGCCATTCCAACAACTGGTGTTGCAATGGGTATTCAGCATAAAGAAAAAATGAATTTATCTGAGGATTTTGATGGGCAAAAGCCAGTGGTTGTTTGTTCATTGGGAGATGCTTCTTGTACTGAGGGTGAAGTTTCAGAAGCACTTCAGATGGCTTCTTTGAAAAAGTTTCCAATTTTATATTTGGTTCAAGATAATGGTTGGGATATTTCTGCCAATGCAGAAGAAACGAGATCTCAAGATATGGCAGAGTATGCTTCTGCATTTAAAGGTATTGAAGTTAGATCCATAGATGGTAGCGATTTTGAGGAATCTTACAACACTTTAAATGAGGTGCTAACGATTATAAGAAAGGAAAGGAGACCATTTTTGGTTCATGCAAAAGTTCCTTTATTAGGACATCATACTTCTGGTGTTCGAATGGAATGGTATAGGGATGATTTAAAAGAAGCCAAGACCAGAGATCCTTATCCAAAATTAAAAGAATTACTTCGTTCTAATGGAATAGGGGAGGCGGATATCATTTTAACTGAAACCTCATTACTAAAAGAAGTTGATGAAGCTTATGAAATGGCAAAAAATGCTGAGGATCCTTCAACCGATTCATTAACTGATTACATGTTAATGGAAACTCCAATTAAAGAAGAAAAAGGAGAGCGTGAACCAAAGGGTAAGAAAAAAACAGTAATGGTAGATGCTGCATTGTTTGCTGTTCGTGAATTAATGCAAAAGCATCCTGAATCATTATTGTATGGGCAAGATGTAGGCGGAAGATTGGGTGGGGTTTTTAGAGAAGCTGCTACATTGGCTCAAACTTTTGGTGACGATCGAGTTTTTAATACTCCTATTCAAGAGGCTTTTATCATAGGTTCTACCATCGGAATGTCAGCAGTTGGATTAAAACCTATTGTTGAGGTACAGTTTGCCGATTACATATGGCCAGGTCTTAATCAGCTTTTCACAGAGGTTTCTAGATCTTATTATTTATCAAATGGAAAATGGCCTGTGAGCTGTTTAATCAGGGTTCCAATCGGAGCTTATGGTTCTGGAGGTCCATACCACTCATCAAGTGTTGAATCTGTAGTTACTAATATTAGAGGAATAAAAGTTGTTTACCCTTCAAATGGAGCAGATCTAAAGGGCTTGATAAAGGCGGCCTATTATGATCCCAATCCGGTAGTAATGCTTGAGCACAAAGGCTTGTATTGGTCTAAAGTTCCAGGAACTGAAACAGCCATGTCTATTGAGCCTGACGAGGATTATATAGTGCCTATTGGAAAAGCTAGAGTTGTTCAGTATGCTGATAATGAAATTATTGAAAAAGGAGAAAGTTGTACGATTATTACTTATGGTAGAGGCGTGCATTGGTCTATTGAGGCATCTAAAGAGTATTCAGGTAGAGTAGAAATTTTAGATTTAAGATCCTTAAGTCCAATAGATATTGATGCCATTGAAGCTTCTGTTAAAAGACACAATAAGGTTTTGTTGGTTACTGAAGAATCCGAAGAGGCTAGTTTTACTTTGGGAATTAGCGGTAGAATTCAAAGAGATTATTTCATGAGCCTTGATGCGCCTGTGATGTTATTGGGTTCTGTAGATACACCAGCTATTCCTCTTAATTCAACGTTGGAGGCCGCTCTGCTTCCCAATGCTCAAAAAGTTTCAGTTAAAATTAAAGAACTTCTTGATTTTTAGATCTTGTTTTATATTTTTTTATTTCTTCAAGAAAACTTAGGTCATTTTCAATGTGATTTCCTATAACAACAATATGAGCTCCTGATTTATGGATTTGATTAATTTGATTGATGCTTTTTATTCCACCGCCGATGATCAGAGGTAATTCAAGCTTGCTAACTTCTTCAATCATTACTGGTGGTACAGAAAACCTAGCGCCACTTCCGGCATCAAGGTAGATTACTTTTTTTCCTTGAAACTTACCAGCCATTGATGTTTTTCTTGCAATAGAAACTTGAGTTCTCGGAATAGGTGTTGTTTGGCTCACATAGGCTACAGATGAGTTTGTTCCGCCATCAATAAGAAGATAAGCTGTGGGAATCACTTCAATGTTTTTTTGATGTATTTCTTCAACAGACTGAACATGTAATCCAATTAAGTAGTCAGGATTTCTACCTGATAACAATGAAAGATATAACATAGCATTAGCTTGTTCTGAAATTTGATTATTTGATCCAGGAAAAATAACAACAGGAATTGATGTATTTGATTTTATAAAATTCATTACATTTTCAAAATCTGTTTTTTTTACTGTGCTTCCTCCAATAAAAAAATAATCAATAAGAGCTTCTTCACATTTTTCTATTAGAGATAGTAATTTTTGATGAGAGTTCATCTTATCCGGATCTATTAGTACGGCGACACCATTAATAATTTCAGTAAAACTTGTAAGTATATCTTTCATTAATTATTTTATTGTTCAATATTAAAACAGATTATGTGATTTTGAAAATTTTTTATCTTAAAAAAATAGGATTTAGGATTTGAATTGTGAATGTGTCCTTTCCATAAGTCAGTATTGATTTTTTCACAACTTAGATCTTTTAAAAAGTCAAGTCCTTTAGATTTGTTTAATTTATATAAAGACTCTTTAATGGACCAAATCATTAATGGAATATTTTCATTTTCATACAATGAAATCATTTTTTTTTCATTTGGATTTATAAATTTATGTTGAATAGAAGATACATTCCTATCAATTACTTCAATGTCCATACCAACCGAATGTTTTTCACTCCATGCTATGCCGACATATTCATTGGTGTGGCTTATAGATATGTGAATATTTGAGTTTTCTATGTAGGGCGCACCAAATTCATTGTATTTAATTGTTTTTTTTCCAAAAAGATGTGTTCTTAAATTTCTTGTAGATACAAATTCATTTCTTCGTTTTATGTTTTTTATCGAATTTAATGCTTCAATTTCTGACTCTGTTAAATTTTTTTGAGATAAATTATTTTTAATTTTTATAAGACTAATTTTTGTCGTAAATTGCATATACTCAATCACATTCATTGGGCAAAGTTAAAAATGGATTAATTCAATACAGCTTTTAATTTGTATTTTTTTTTACATAAAGGTAACACAGGATTAATTTTTTTTATATTTACGAACTTAAAATGTGTAGAATATCATAACATTAAATAGATAATATGTTTAAAAAGTTTACTCTGACGTGTTTAAGCGTCCTTCTTTCATCAACTTTTGTATTAGCTCAAACTGGTATGGGTACTTTAAAAGGAACCGTTAAAGATGCCAAATCTGGAGAACCGATTCCTTATTGTAAAGTTCTAGTGAAGCAAAATGGAAATATAAAGGGTGGTGCAAATACCGATTTTGATGGAAAATTTCAAATTAACTCAATCGCCGCTGGTTCGTATGATGTTGAAGTAAGAAATGAAGGTGATGGATATCAAGGTACTATAGAAAAAGGAGTTATTATTTCTTCTGAGTCTATTACTTTCCTAGACAAACTTGTTCTTGACAAACCAGATAATGTAAATGATCTGGGGGTAATGAAGATTAAAATTTATAAAGTTCCTTTGATTAAAAAAGATGGGGGGTCTTCTGGTGCTCAAGTTAGTAGAGAGGATATATCAAAGATGTCAACACGTAGTGCAGCTGGTGTTGCACAAACTGTCGGTGGTGTTCAATCCGATGAAGGGTCAGGAGCTCTTAGTGTAAGAGGTTCAAGGTCAGATGCTACCTATTATTATATTGACGGAATCAAAGTTAGAGGGTCTTCAAATATTCCAAAATCGGCATTAGAAGAGGTAAACGTAATAACTGGTGGTGTCCCTGCAAATTATGGTGACGTTACCGGTGGTATTATTGCTATTACAACAAGGGGACCATCTGCAAAATACTTTGGAAGTATTGAAGGTGTTTCTTCTGGTTTTTATGTGAATGGTGATGATCCAGATGGTTATGATGGAAAAGTTTTCGGTTTAGATAAATATGGGTACAATCTTGTTGAGGGAATGTTGTCTGGGCCACTTTTATTTAGACGTGACTCATTAAAGAATAAGAAAAATCCAATTTTAGGGTTTTTAGTTTCTGCAAACATTACTGATAGATTAGATAGCAGACCTCTTGCTGGTGGTTCTTATCGAATTAAAAAATCAGTTAGAGATGAATTGGTGGCAAATCCTTTAAGACCTACTTCGAGTGGTTTTGGTACATTTCATAATGCACTTTTCTTAAGACAAGATGATTTTGAAAATACGCCTTGGAGAATGAATGCAAGAAACAGGGTTATTTCTGGACAAGCAAAAATCGATGTTAATACTGGACCCTCTGTAAACCTTACCTTTGGTGGTTCTCTAAATTACAGTTATGGAAGTAATTATTCATTTGGAGGTTCTTTGTTAAACTTCCAGAATTTTGGAACATATAAATCACTTGATTATAGAGTATTTGGACGTCTAACACAAAGGTTCCGTAATGATGATACAACATCATCAGTTAAAATTAAATCTGCTATTTACAACATCATGGTTGATTACTCTAAATCAAAAGATGATGTTTATGACCCTAAGCATCAGTATAACATGTTTAATTATGGTCATGTGGGTACTTTTACTACAAGAAGAACCCCTTCTTATGAGTTTAATTCTGCTACCCAAACATATATTCACAATGGATTTAGAGATGAAGAAGTTTCATTTACACCTTCTGAGACAAATTCTACTTTAGCAGCAATTACAACTCAGTACTATAATATATATGAAGGAGATCCTGAAGGTCATTATGAAAATCTATTTCAAATACAACAAGGAAACGCTCTAAGAAATGGAGATGCACCTAACTCTGTTTATTCAATATGGAGCAATATAGGTACACCATACAATTACTTTGGTAAAACTGAAAATGATCAATTCCGTGTAAGTGGATCAGGACAGGTTAATATTGGTGACCATGTTGTTTCTTTAGGTTTTGAATATGAGCAAAGAGTTGACAGAGGTTGGACTTCGGGTACTACAACAGGTGGTGGAGGAAATGGTCCAATTGGAATTTGGACGATTGCGCGTCAGTTAACAAACTTCCATATTGAAGAGCTTGATTTAAATTCAGGAGTTGTATCAGACTCTGGATCTTTCAAGGCTATTACATATGACAGGTTGAATTCAGGATATGCTAGTCAGTCTGGTACTGGTTTATATGGTGGTCAAGAAAATGATGACAATCAATCATTTTTTGATTATAACTTAAGAGTTAAACTAGGACTCGATCCTTCAGGTAACGACTACATTGATATTGATGAGTATGATCCTACTTTATATCAGTTTGATATGTTTACTCCAGATGAATTACTAAATGGAGGAAATTCATTTGTTTCATATTGGGGATTCGATCACACGGGTAAAAAAGTTACAGGAACAACTGATATTAATAAGTATTTCAACGAATTTAACTCTGATGGTAATTACCAAAGATTTGTTGGGGCATTTCAACCAGTTTACATGGCAGGTTACATCATGGATAAGTTTGCATTTGATGACTTGGTATTTAACATTGGTGTTCGTGTTGATGTATTTGATGCAAATCAACCTGTATTAAAAGATAGATATTTATTTTACAATGCAAGATCGGTTTCTGAGGCGAATGCACTAAAAGAACAAGATCCTAGTCAATATAGTTGGGTTAACATACCTTCAGGAATGGGAGATGATTACACTGTTTATGTAAATGATGTAAACAATCCTTCTGCTATCAATGGTTTTAGAACTGATGACAATTGGTTTAATGCTGATGGAACACCAGTAGAGGATCCAACAGTTATCAAAGGAGCGGCAGGAATAGCACCATGGTTATTAAATCCTACTCAAGAGACTCCAGATGCATCAGCATTTGAAGATTATAAAGCTCAAATCAATATTATGCCAAGAATTGCTTTTTCATTCCCTATTTCTGATGAGGCTGGATTCTTTGCTCATTATGATATATTAACTAAAAGACCTACTTCTGGTTTTCGTTTTGATCCTTTTCAGTATCAATTTATCAACTCTAGAAGCGCTATTATTAATAATGCAAACTTAAAACCAGAGTCAACTATCGATTATGCTTTAGGTTTCCAACAGGTATTGACTGAATCTTCTGCTTTAAAAGTTGAGGCATTCTATAGAGAACAAAGAAACAATGTGCAGTTAATTAATGTATTTGAAGCTTACCCATCTACATACAGAACATTTGGTAATAGAGATTTTGGAACAGTTAAGGGATTAACGATCTCATATGATTTAAGAAGAACAGGTAATGTTAGAATGACAGCAAATTATACACTTCAGTTTGCTGAAGGTACAGGTTCAGATGCAACATCTGCTGCTGGACTTATTAATGCAGGTCTTCCTAACTTAAGAACAATTTTCCCTTATTCCTTTGATCAAAGACATGCATTCCAAGTTGTATTTGATTACAGATATGGTGAAAAAGATAATTACAATGGTCCTGAAATTGGTGGGGTTAAAATATTTGAAAATACAGGTCTTAATATCACATCACTTGTAAATTCGGGTTCTCCATACTCTGATCAAACATTTATAACTGATGAAGCGATTGGTAATTTAAATGCTGGTTTGGATGGAACACTTAATGGTTCAAGATTGCCATGGACTTATCGTTTAGATATTCAGTTAGATAAAACTTTTGAATTGAAATTTGGTGGAGGTGATGATAATTCAGCACGAGGTGGTGATAAAAAGACTCCTACATTTTTACAAGTTTATGTTCGTGTAACAAATTTACTAAATCAGTTTAATGTCTTAAATGTATACAGAGCAACTGGAAACTGGGATGATGACGGATTTTTAGCAGCTGCTTCAAGTCAGACATCTATTCAGAACCAAATAGACGAGCAAGCATTTAGAGATTATTACACTATGAGGATTCAAAACCCTTATAATATTAGTATACCAAGAACCATCCGTTTAGGAGTTAAGTTTGATTTTTAAAATTGAGAAATAATTCACATATGAAAAAGCAAGTTTTTGCAACATTAATTGGAGTTACATTATTTTTTACAAATTCATTGGCATATTTAGGGCCTAATGATAAAAGTAACAAGAAACCAACTTCAGGTACCAAAGGAGCCAATTGTAGTCCGGCTACAGCTAAATTAACATTAGAATTTAATGATGTCCGTGCATTAATCGAGCAGGGAGGAAGTATGTTCCAAAATAGAGCTGCCGGTACAGCAGCATATGAAGTTCCAAAAGGAAGTAATCTATTTGCCATTTATGCAGGTGCTCTTTGGATGGGAGGAACAGATGTCAATGGTCAGCTTAAATTAGCTGCTCTTCGTTACCGTCAAGGAAATGATTTTTGGCCTGGGCCCTTAACAGCAACTCCTGGTACAGGTAATTACAATCCTCAAGGAGCTGTTGGTTTTGATGCGGTTCGTGATTTCGGAGAAGCAAATATTGATCCAGATCAATGTTTGGCTTATGATAAATTTTACACTATTAGAAGGGCTGAAGTACAACGATTTATTATTTGGTGGGAATGTAATACTGGAGTTACAACAGAAGGATGTGATGATATTACCCAACCAACAAATGATGAATTAGACAGGATTTATGGATGGCCTGCTCATGGTGATGTAAGTAGAGGGCAAGATTATTGGTTGGCCCCATTTTATGATAGAGATGGAGATGGGAATTACAACCCAGATAATGGAGATTATCCATGGTACGATATAAATGAAGACGTTGATTGTTTAAATGACAGAAGAATCACACTGTATGGTGATGAAACACATTGGTGGGTTTTTAATGACAAAGGAAACATTCATACAGAAACCAATGGAGATCCTATTGGCATGGAAATTAGAGCTCAGGCTTTTGCATTTGCTACCAATGATGAAGTTAACAGAATGACTTTCTATAACTATGAATTAATCAATAGAGGAACACAAACTTTATACAACACATTTTTCTCTCAATATCTTGATGCTGATATTGGAAACTATTCAGATGATTATGCTGGTTGTGATGTGTCAAGAGGTCTAGGTTACATGCTTAACGGAGATTTAGTTGATGAAAGTGACGGGGGTAAAATTGGTTATGGAGCCAATCCTCCTGCTATTGGATGCGACTTCTTTGAAGGTCCTTACCAAGATCCTGATGGTTTAGATAATCCTGGGCCATATGTTGACTCAAATGGAGTTTTGCAAGTCCCAACCGTAACAGAGGCAATTGCTAAAAATGGAATTGTTTACAATGGAATTGGGGTTGGTTATTCTGATGGTGTAGATGATAATGAGCGTTTTGGAATGCGTCGTTTTACATATTATACATCAACTTCTGCATATCCATATAATGATCCAGGTCCTGCTGCTGAGTATTACAATTTTATGAGTGGTAGTTGGGCAAATGGTGAAGAAATGTATTATGGTGGTACAGGAGCTACATCTGGTGGATCAACTCAAGTTCCCTCTGATTACATGTTCCCTGGTACATCTGATCCATACTGGTTCTCTACTGGTGGTGTAGATATGTCAACACAAGGATATCCAAATGGTTGGTCTGAGCAGGAGCCTGTTGCCAATCCTGTTGGTGACCGTCGTTTTGTTCAATCTGCTGGGCCATTTACTCTTAAACCAGGAGCTATCAATAACATTACTGTTGGTATTGTATATGGACGTAGCACTGCAGGAGGCTTATATGCATCTGTAGATGCAATGAAAGCTGCAGATACAAAAGCTCAGGCTTTATTTGATGCATGTT
>NZQU01000053.1 GCA_002696025.1 Crocinitomicaceae bacterium | reverse complement strand
CCATAACCATCTAAACGTGTAATCAATGGTGATGAACCATAAGCGATTAACTGACTCGTTCCTCCTGCTTCAGGCATTGGATTGTGTGGAATTCCTTCTTTTACTTTAACTTCACCAATACTTGCTTTCCTACTTGATAAGTATTGCTTTTGCTGTCCATCAAGTAAATTGGGGTCATTAGGGCTGTAGGTTTTGAAATTATTATGAGCATAGGAGATGGCCATATAATAGTATTGCTTAAAATTGACTAAGGTGGGTTCTCCTTGAGCAAAAAGATCAGTAGTAATGCTAAAACTATGTTTAATTCCTTCATTAGATGCGTTAACACATTTAACAGGAATGCTAAATCCTAAATCATCACTGAATTCAAAATTAATGATGTCGGCAATGCTGTCTTTAATATCACATTGAGCCACAAGTCTTGCTTTATTTGGGTCTCTGAGGTCTGAAAGAGAAACATCATTTCCTTTGAGTTGATAAATTTGATAACCTTGAAAGCGGTAAAATTTATCAGTGTTTGGATCAGGAGAAGCTATAAATGGATCAAATTCTTCGTATTTCTCTTGGTAGTTGTTTGAGTTTGTAGGATTAGATATGGTTAGAATCAGTTCATTTTCAAGCTCTTGAATACTTAACTCAGGTGCATGAGGCCCATCTAAAGCTTTAAAACAGTTTTCAAATAAAGATTGTGCTTTGTCATCAGCCCTTCTAAGAACCTCTACGGATTCAAATGGATTTCCACCACTTGCTCTTGCATAAACAACCCCAACGGTAATGTTATTTATGGCTCCAGGTTTAAGGACAAAAGGTCCTGCTGATTGAACAAAACGACGGTCATTTGGTGTATTGTTACTGGTTTGTTCGGTCCAAGGTGCCTGTGGATTTCCACCGGTCCCCCATCCTAAAGGATCTGTATCTCCTGGAAACATAAAATCACAAGGCATGTTCGGGTCTGCTTCAGAATCCGAAATATGCCCACTTCCACCATAAACAAATTTAGTCCCATCTTTCCAAAATCCTCTAAGGTAGTTGTAATAATCTGCTGCAGTTGATGGGTCTGTTTGATTAGGATTAGATCCATTTGTAGTATTTGAATAGTATAGGAATCTTCTCATTCCATAACGTTCGTTGTCAATAATGCTATCACCGTATCCAATGCCATTTAATGCTTCATCCTGTCCAATTCCAAAAGCATTGTCAATCCCATCATTATCTTGATAAGGGCCTTCAAAAAAGTCTACACCAACAGCTGGAGGAGAATCACCATAACCTTTGAATCCTGAATTATCTCCGTCAAAATTATCTCCATTGTAATAATATGCCAATCCCCTGTTGACATCACACCCCACATAATCGTCATATGGGTCACCAAGTGCACCATCTGTGAAAAAGCCAAAATAGGTATTGAATAATGTCTGAGTTCCTCTATTAATTAATTCATAATTATAAAAGGTCATATTGTTTACTTCATCATTAGATGCAAAAGCAAATGCTTGTGCTCTTATTTCCATTCCTATTGGATCTGCTCCAGTTTCTGTATGAATGTTTCCTTTGTCATTCATAACCCACCAATAATTTAAATCTCCATATAATGTTACATCTCTATCAATTGAACATTCTTTAGTTTGTTTGATATCAAAGAATGGAAAGTCACCATTTTCCCAATCATAATGACCATCTTCATCAAAATCATAGAAAGGTGCTAAATAATAATCTTGACCAAGACTAACATCACCATGAGCAGGCCAGTTTTTTATAATATCAGGAACTTCATAGTTCGCAAATAAGGTGCTTTGAGTATTGGTGCCATTCGCTTGATCATTTAATCCAGCTTCAAACCATCCATTAAACTCTCTGATCATATCTTGAGTGGTAATATAATGTTCGTCATATTTGGCACAGTTGTCATATGTTGTTTCTGCAAAAGTATTTGAAAGTGGCCCAGTCCAATAGTCTTGACCATTTCTGTATCTGAGAGCAGCCAGTTTTAATTGATCATTAAAGTCAGTTCCTCCAAGCCAAAGAGCAGCAGTAAATAATGCCATCACGCCAGAGTTTTTGGGAACTTCATACATGCTAAAGTTTTGATTTGGAACTTGCCAAAGATTTCCAGCAGTGTGAATCATTGCCCGAACATTATTTAACTCCATATATGTAGTGGTGGTAGGAGGAGAGCAGCCTGCAATTTTTGTTGGTAATGAATTGATGCTTTGTTTCCCTGCATAAGGCTGTGCAAGAACACCAAATGGAACCAATAATAATAAAAATAGAAAATATTTTTTCACATCTAAATTTAACAATTAATCTAATGCTTTTTCAAGAATTTCTCCAAAGTACCAACAATCCTCAAATGAATTATATAAAGGTGCGGGTGCAATTCTAATTACATTTGGCTCTCTCCAATCTGCAATTACTCCTTGTTCTGTTAACTTATCAAACATTTTTTTTCCTTTTCCATGTGCCAAAACTGATAGTTGCGCACCTCGATTTTCGATTGATTTTGGGGTGATAATTTCAAATTCACATTTGTCCTTATTTCTCTCTGAAATATCTTCGATAATAAACTCTAGAAATGCAGTTAAAATATCACGTTTTCGTCCAATATTTTCCATGCCTGCTTCATGAAATATTTCAAGTGATGCAAGATGTGCAGCCATACCAAGAACAGGTGCATTGCTCAACTGCCACCCCTCTGCTCCTATCATCGGTTTGAAGCCCGGCTCCATTAAAAATCTTGATTCTTTATCGTGTCCCCACCAGCCAGCAAATCGATTAAGATCGGGTTTGTCTTCATGTCTTTGATGTACAAAAATACCGGAAACACCACCTGGTGAAGAATTTAAATATTTGTAACCACACCATGCAGCAAAGTCAACTCCCCATTCGTGAAGATTGAGATTGATATTTCCTGCGGCGTGAGCCAAATCAAATCCAACGATAGCTCCAACATCATGTCCTGCAGAAGCTATTTTTTTCATATCAAATAATTGTCCAGTATAGTAATTAACCCCTCCAATCATTACAAGGGCCAATTCATCACCAACTTCACTTATTTTATTTAAAATATCTTCTTCTCTAATTAAATGTTCTCCTTCTCTTGGTCCAACCTCAACCAATGCTTCTTTTGGGAGATGATGATGTTTTATTTGAGATTCAAGTGCATATTGATCACTTGGAAACGCTTTTTCTTCACAAATAATTTTTGTTCTTTTTCCTTGAGGTTGGTAAAATGAGACCATCAAAAGATGGAGGTTTGTAGTTAAAGAGTGAGTCACAACTACTTCAGAAGGTTTTGCCCCAACTATTTCAGCTGTATATTTACTAAGGTTTTCATGGTATGAATACCAAGGTCTTCTTGACATAAAATGCCCTTCAACACCATACTTTGCCCAATCATCAAGTTCCTCTTGAATATATTGTTTTGTTGATTTTGGTTGAAGTCCAAGAGAGTTACCAGTAAAATATCGAATTGTTTTTTCATGAAAATCAGGAAAATGAAAACGATTTCTATATTCTTTAAGCGGATCTTGATTATCCATTTTTTTAGCGAAATCCAAAGTATTCTCAAAACTAATCATGGGCGAACTTTATATTAGTATTTTTGTTTAAAAAGCAAATATACATACTATATGGAATCCAAAACAGATATTAATAGAGACAATTCAAAAGTTCTTTTTGGTAAAGCAAAGAATTATTTCCCTGGAGGTGTTAATTCACCAGTTAGAGCATTTCGTTCAGTTGGAGGAACCCCATTATTCATAAAAAAAGGAGATGGGCCATATATTTGGGATGAGGATGATAATAAATTCATTGATTTCTGTTGCAGTTGGGGGCCGCTTATTCTTGGCCACAACAATCAAAAAGTGAAACAAAAGGTTTTAGCTGCATTAGAAAATGGATCAAGTTTTGGAGCGCCAACAAAACTAGAAAACGAATTGGCAGAAATTATCCTTTCAAGAATTCCATTTATTGATAAAATTAGATTTGTAAGTTCAGGAACTGAAGCCGTGATGTCTGCTATTAGATTGGCAAGAGGACATACAGGAAAAGATAAGATTTTAAAATTTGAGGGATGTTATCATGGTCATGTTGACTCATTATTGGTTAAAGCAGGAAGTGGTTTGGCTACTTTTGGAGCCTCTTCAAGTGCAGGTGTTCCAGAGTCGTTTGCAAATGAAACATTGGTTTTACCATTAAATAATTCTGAATTACTATATGAAACTTTAAAAAAACATCAAGATGATTTGTCTTGTGTTATTATTGAACCCATACCAGCAAATAATGGTTTGTTATTACAAGATCTTAATTTTTTAAAGGATTTAAGAAAATGGTGTACTGAGTTTTCAATATTGTTGATTTTTGATGAAGTTATTTCTGGATTTAGGGTTGCTTTTGGTGGTGCGGCAGAACATTATGGTATCATTCCAGATATTGTAACTTATGGAAAAATTATTGGTGGTGGACTTCCTGTGGGAGCTTATGCTTCCTCTAATGAAATTATGTCAAGTGTATCTCCTGAGGGCCCTGTTTATCAAGCAGGAACATTATCTGGTAATCCTGTAGCAATGTCAGCTGGTATAGCTCAATTAAAAGAATGTAGCTCAAAAGATTTTTATTTAAATCAGCAAGAACGCACCAATTATTTTGTTGACTCGATAAATGATTTTTGTACTTCTAAAAATTGCCCAATTGAAATTGTTTCTGTGGGGTCTATTTTTTGGTTCTCTTTTGCAGGAAATAAGAAAATTCAGTCAGCAGATCAAATAGATTCTGATATGAATGTTTTTAATAAACTTCACAAGTTGTTGTTAAATAAGGGGGTTTACATAGGCCCTAGTGGTTATGAAGTTGGGTTTATTTCTAATGCTCACACAAAAGAGGTCTTGGATAAAGCGATTGAATTATTTTGTAAAGCTATAGATGAAGTTTATTAATTTCTCTATTGCTTACTTCTCATCATTTTTAATGTCGTTATAAGAGGCCATCAAGCCTTTGATTAATGAAGAGCTAAAGCCGTTATGTTCCATTTCATTAATGCCTACGATGGTACATCCTTTCGGAGTGGTTACTTTGTCTATTTCAAATTCAGGGTGCTGTTTGTTTGTGATTAATAATTCAGACGCACCTTTAACGGTTTGTGTCACAATTTCATTAGCTGTTTTGGCATCAAATCCTATTTGAATGCCTCCTTGAATCATGGCTCTTATAAATCTGAGAACATATGCAATCCCACATGCGCCAAGAACTGTAGCAGACTCCATAAGGTCTTCATTAATAAATATACTTGATCCTATAGAGTTGAAAATTTCGCTAACCTTATTATTGTTTTCTTGATTGTTGTCATTTGAACAAATACAGGTGATTGATTCAGAAACATCAGCAGCTGTATTTGGCATTGCTCTATAAATAGAGGTGTTTTTGGGTAGTACTGCTTCTATTTCTTTTATTGAAACTCCGGTAGCAAGTGAAACAATGATATGCTTATTAGTGTCAATCTTATTTTTAATCTCATTTATAACAGAAATTAAATTATAGGGTTTAATTGCTAAAATGATTACCTCTGAATTAATTACTGCTTCAATGTTGTTACTGGTTTTATTAAATGATTTATTGGTGTGACTTTCTAAACTTTTTAAATTTCTTTTGGTAACGGTTATGTTGTTGGGTGAAATTTCTTTTGTATTTAAAAGTCCATTTAGTATGGATTTACCTAGATTACCACACCCTATGATTGCGATTTTCTCTTTCATTAGACAAGTGTATTAACATCCCAGGGGTAATGAGAATGAAATTATTTTTTCTTTTTTAATGTTTTCTTGTTTGTTGTGTAAAATAAATTTCAAGTAAAATTTATAAGTAGCAACTCCAAATGGGTATTCATTGATGTTTTGTATTTCTTTTATTTCCTTAATTAAATCGTACCACATTTCACCACACGAATTTTTAACTTCAACTTTTAGATCATTTAAATTAAAAGAGACAAAGTCAACTGAGTATTCAAATGTATCTATTTGAAAATGCTTATTAGCTTCAATTGTTTTAATAGCAAGCCATTCGGATGAATGACTTTTCCAATTAACTAAATCACAATGTTTGCCATCGTTCATTAATGAAATCACATTTTTATATTGCTGATATACTTCAATGCTATCATATTTTGATGTTTCTACTTTTATATTTAATCCTCTCACATCATTTCCAAGGTCAAGCTCAAAATTAATCGTGTCATTTTCAAGTTTTTCTATAGAGTCATTATATTCAAACCAATAGTTTGTTGAAGAAAAAATAATTTCTAAATCTTTTTCCGATATTTTAACTTCTGTGGTATCATCATCTAACGATGACTCTTCAGCTTTGGTTTTTTCTCTTGTTTCTTCTTCAATTTTAGAATTGTTATCCTCTTGTTCTGCTTTTTTTGAAATTACAGGTGTTTCGTTTTTTTCAACAGTTGCTGATTTTTTTTCTTTAGTTGAACAACTTAAAAAAAACGCGATTAAAGAACAAAAAAATAGGGGTTTAAATAATTGCATGTCGAAGTCAAAGGTAGTATTTTCTTTTATTTCAAATTTACGTTATTCTCAATAAAAGACATTAGCTTTTCAATTGAATGAATATTGTTTATTTGATTTTTATCTAGAAATGATGTCAAAGTATTTTTTTCTTTGATTAAAATTACCGGGTAATTTTTAGTGTAAGTGTATTCAGCTTCAAAATCATCAATATGATGAAAGGTCATTTTTACTTCCGAATTCTTCACAAACTCCTTCCATACTTTTCTTTCTCCAATATTTGAATGAGTTAATGCACATAAATGACAGGGATAAGTTGAGGGATGGACTATTTTGTGTAAATAGTCTATGACTGCCGCTTTTATTCCTGAATTTGCATTATAAACAAAAATGAGTTCCATAAATAAAAAAAGGGGGAAAGCTCCCCCTTTAAAATTAAATTTGAAGTATTATTTTTTTATAATTCGAATATTTCCTTCTCCATTTTCGTGAAGTATATTTAGGAAATAAATTCCAGAACGAAGATCAGAAATATTTATCTCCGAATAATCCGTTGAAATCTCTTTTAAGATTCTTCCTTCGCTATTTTGTATGTTTATTCCATAAATAACTCCTAGTTTTTCAATTCCTTGAATTTTTATAATTCCAGAACTTGGATTTGGATAAGCATTGATTTGTAAAGTTTCAAAAGCTGTCAAGCCAGCTGAAGTATTGATCGTTACATTGATGGTTAAAATACTATCACATCCTGCAGCATTGGTTAGTGTTTGGGTGTAGGTGCCAGTAGATGAGTAGGTTTGGCCATTTACCACTACAGAATCTAGTCCACTTTCAGTGATTGTATTAGTAGAAATATTATTTACAGTCACTTTAACCGTATCAAATGACTTACATCCAATAGTGTCAATTGCTACAACGTCATAAGAAGTAGTAGAATTTGGGGTTACACTTTGTGTCAAGGCTGTAGAATTTAAGGAAATCCAGTAGACTGAAGTGCTTGGGAAACCTCCTGTTGGTGTTGCTGTTAATATCGCAGTGTCTCCCTCACAAATGGTTTGATTAGCACCAGCACTGATAGCAATATCACTAACGCTTATGGTAACTGTATCCATTTCTAAACAGTTTGTAACAGAGTCGATTACAATTAACATATAGTCTTCATTGCTTGTGGCTATAAACGATGTTTGTTGTGCTATAACTGGCATAGCCATTGGGTTTGATAAGTTCAGCCAAGTGTAAGATAAATTAGAACTTGGTGCAGAAACAATGATTTTACCTGTCATACCCATACCAACATGTGGGTCACATTGATAATCATATGTTCCAGCAACCGTAAAAACATGGGTAAAAGTCCATCCAGTTCCTAAACTATTGCCAAAACTTGCAGGATTGGAAGGGAAAGTAGAAGTGGTTCCATTTACGTTATGATTTCCTCCAGTATTTATAAATGTTACAGTATCACCCAAGTTAATAGTAATAGAATCTGGAGTAAAAGCAAGTCCAGAGGTTTGAACCGTATGATTGATATTTACAATAGGGGATGGGCCAATAGCGTTTAGTAGTACGGTATCTCCTTTACAAACTTTTTGATCGTTTCCTCCATTGGCAGTACAACTTGATCCAGAAGAACAACTTGCAGAATGTGAACCCAAATCGGTCCAATCATTTTGAGGCATTACCACCCATTCACTATTTAAAGAATCTGTTCCAAATGATCCTAATTCAACAGGGTTTCCTTGGCAAACACTTCCTTTACGAATAAGCGTATGGTCTTTTGTTCCATTGTTTATTCCGGCTACAGGCCAACCACTTCCGGGATCTCCTTGCATATCACCAATAAGATCTATAATGGTATAGCTTGTTGCTGTTGCACCAGCAACTGTTAATGCATAAGCATCATCACCATTGCTTAAATATGTAAATGTTTGATTTGCCACAGCAAGTATAGTGGAATCTGAACTTGGATGTGCAATTATATAAATGGCTCCATCAGCTAACATTGTACCGGGGGCGAATTGGATGTTGTCAGGGTAATCAAATTCATTGAAATTATCACATCCATTTGTACATGAGGAGATGGAGAATAAACTTAAGTCAACAGCTGAACCTGTTCCGTTATATATTTCCAGGTACTTATTGTTTGAACTTCCTTCAGCATATTCTGAAAAGAAAAGCCCGCTGGTTTGTGAAAAACAAAGTCCAGAAATAAATAAAGATAAAATTGTAGTGTATAAATTTCTCATAGTTTTTTTTTCAAATTTAACAATCTATGAGGGAATTTAATAATTAAATGTGTGATTAAAATTTTAACAAATGATCAATCATTATTTAAAAATGGAATCTGATAGACCTTTATTTACTTTATAATTTGAAATATCAAT
>NZQU01000052.1 GCA_002696025.1 Crocinitomicaceae bacterium | reverse complement strand
TAATGTGGGTTGTATCTCCTTTTCTTCCCATCGGGTTTTCATAAAAAAAATCAAAAGTCAAGCCGTTAAAGTATCGGTCATTAAAATAAGGATCTCTTGCTGTTTTGTACCATTCATCTTTTGGTTTTCCATTCCATGTATCTAGTCTTTTGACCTCCCATTTGTAACAATCGTTTTGAATTAGAGGGTCTGAAAGTCTGGCCCATGAAAATCCATATTCTATTGTTTCGGGTTCCAATTGCCAATACAAATCATCTAATTGAGTAGGTTCTAAAATTGTAGTGCTGGCAAGATATTGTTGGTTGTTATAAATAATTCTTAGATCATATTGTTTGTTAACTTCCCCAATCATTAATGGATTATTTGTAGAATAAAATGAAATGGGAAGCAAACTCAATTCATTCAATTTAATATTTAATTTCGCAGCGATAATTTCAGGAAGCCCAACGGGCAAATTATTGGCAGGAAAAAGTTCCAATTGAACACTGTCGGTTCCATTACTAACCCATACTTCTGCATCGTTTATAATGTTAGAGATATATGAATCAAGGTCTGTTGGTGCATAAACATTTTGTGATTTTGATATCAAAACAATAGGGGGCA
The DNA here is from genome assembly GCA_002696025.1 of Crocinitomicaceae bacterium. Lineage (GTDB taxonomy): Bacteria > Bacteroidota > Bacteroidia > Flavobacteriales_D > Crocinitomicaceae > UBA952. The sequence goes on along the minus strand of NZQU01000052.1, from coordinate 10,672 downwards.
AGTTTGTTTCGATCAAGCCATCTATAACCAATTGATCTTGGTGTTGAGGTATGTCTATATTTACTTCTTTTGTACAAGAAATAATGATTATTAAAAAAATGAAAAATAAATATTTCATGAGTCAAATGTATCAAAATCATTGCTTATTCACATTTTAAATGTTGATATTTATTTAATTAATAGGTGTTTAGTGTAAAATAAATAAATAGATTTATATTATATAATGTATAACTAAACTAAAAAAAATGGAAAATAATAACATTGATATAGGAAAAGTAGTCCTTCAAACTCTAAAATTAATAATAGTAAAACCACTTACTTTGCCTTGGCAAATTTACCAAAATTCTATGGTGAGTTTATCAAATTCGGATAATGATTCTTCAGAGGAAAATGTGATGTCATCTGATTTTCCACTATATGTTTGGTTTGTGAGTATTTTTAATGCAATGGTTTTTATAACTTATCCATTAGGACTGATTGCTGCAATTGTTGCTGCAATGAATGCATATAGCAATGCATTTCAAGCTTTCTTAATGATAATTGTTGGCACTTACTTTATTCCATTGTATTTTGGATTAGTTAGAGAGTTGTTAACTGTTACACTTAAAACTGTTTATTACCTTAAAAGAATTGCTAATAAATAATTTCAAATCATCTTGTTGTTAAAAGCCCCTTCATGGGGCTTTTTTTATAATATATAAGACAACTTTTTTCTTTTATTATCAGTCTTATTTTTAATACCTTTATTTAAATTTATTTTTTGAACAGAATTCTTATTTTCTTATTCTTTACTTTTTTGTGTTTACATATCAAAGCACAGGATATTCATTGGTCTCAATTCAATGACAATCAACTGTTTCAAAATCCAGGAAACACGGGGCATTTTGACGGTGATTATCGTTTTATTGGAAATTATAGAGATCAATGGCGAAGTGTTACTGTTCCTTTTTCAACAATTTCAGGATCAGTTGATGCCAAATGGAAAAATCTTGGTTACGGTTTGTTATTTTTTCATGATGTTGCTGGTGATGGTAAATTCAGAACACTTGAAACTCAATTCAATGTTTCTAATTTGTTTCAAATTACTTCAGATAGCATGAATTTACTTAGGTTGGGTGTTAATTTTGGCCTCAATCATAGACAAATTACCTGGAGTAACCTTTATTTTGACAACCAATATAATGGATATGTTTTTGACCCATCAGCCCCAACATTCGAAAATTATCAAAGTGATAAAAAAACGAACTTTTCAATTGGTTTGGGTGCTGTTTATGAATGGCGTAAAAATGATCGTTTTTCTGTAATATCTGGTTTTTCAGCATTTAATCTCAATCAACCTAATCAAGGATTTTATACATCTGAAATCAAAAGAGATGTAAGATACAATGTTTTTTCAAAGGGAATTTTTAAAATTAATAGAGAGTGGGACATAATACCGAGTACACAAATTTCTTTTCAGGGTGTTTATAGAGAACAGATTTTAGGTGCTTCAGCTAAATATTATTTAAACCCTAAGGCAACAGAATATTGTGCTCTATACGGTGGGTTGTGGTTTAGAAACAAAGATGCTGCTTACATTTCTTTAGGGATTGATTACAAACAGCTTTTTGTTGGATTGAGTTATGATATTAACGTTTCTAAGTTGGTTCCTGCAAGTAACCTTAGGGGTGGATTTGAGATAGCAATACGTTATATAATTCATGCCTTTAAACCTAAAAAAATCATTCATAGAGTATGTCCAGATTTCATTTAATACTTTTTGTTTTTTTTATTGGAAATAATGGGGCTTTTTCTCAAACTAAAATCGGTAAATACATAAAGTTTGCAGATGCTCAATATCTTAAAGGTGATTATTATTATGCATTACAGTATTATAAAAAAGCACTTGAAATAGACTCCAACTCAATTGATTTACTATGGAAGTATGCAGAGACTTTTCGTTCTTATAAAGATTATAGAAATGCAGAATATTATTACAATAAAGTTTATAAAAGAGAGGAAACACGTTTGTATCCAAACAGCCTACTTTATTTAGCATTAATGAAAAAGCAAAATGGAAAGTATAATGAAGCTTTAAAGCTATTCAAATTAGCCAAAAGAGCTTATGCGAAAACAAAAAAAAAATACCGCTATAAAAAAGCAAAACAAGAATTTAAATCTTGCTTATGGGCAATTGATTACCAAAATAATTTAACAAAGGACTCTGTTTATGCACTTCCTGAAACTGTGAATTCTTATGATGCAGAATTTGTTCATACAGTCCATGATGGGCAATTGATTTTCTCTTCATTAAGAGCAGATTCAATTTCTAATAAAGAAGAGGTCTATTCTAAATCATACAAGACAAAGCTTTTCTCATCTCTAATATATGATACGGTTTACCAAGAAAATAAAATAATTAATGATTTATTAATTGAGGATTTTAATACTGGAAATGGAACATTTTCTCCAGATGGAAAAACTTATTATTTTTCTGTTTGTGAGGATGAGGGTTATAATTACAGGTGTCAAATATGGCGAACTGATTATGATAATGGAAGCTGGTCTAATCCTATTGTTTTACCTGGTGTGGTCAATAAAGAAGGTAGTAATACAACAATGCCTTGTTATGGAAATTTGAAAGGAAAAGATGTTTTGTTTTTTTCCTCTAATAGATCTGGAGGTAAAGGTGGAATGGATATATGGTACACAAGACTTAATTATAAAGGAAAAGAGTATTATAAACCTAAAAATGTTCGAAAAGTCAACAGTCTTGACAATGATATTTGTCCTTGGTGGGATACGATTAATCAAAAGTTATATTTTTCATCTTCTTGGTTTCCTGGTTTTGGAGGTTATGATATTTTTGAGAGTTTATACGAAGGTTCGTTTACAACACCTAAAAACCTAAAACGACCGATTAATAGCCAAGCAAATGATATTTATTATTTCAGTAATAATGATACTTTGTATTTTTCCAGTAATAGAATTGGATCAATGTCCAAAAAAAATCCAACTTGCTGTAGTGACATATTTACAGTTACACCGCCACCAATAGTTTTTGATGATATTATTGACACAGCAATTACAGTTGAGATATTAAATCATTTTGTAAAAAGACCACCTGTAAAAATGTATTTTCATAATGACCGTCCAAATCCCAATTCAACAGATACAATTACAAAATTAAATTATCTCAGCACCTATCAATCCTATAAGGGGCTGCTTGAAACCTACAAAGCAAAATATTCAAATGGTTTGACAGAGCAAAAAGCATTAGAAGCACAAGAGGATATGGAAGAATTTTTTCTTCAGTATATAGATAGGGGAGTTAAAGATTTAGATGAATTTTCAGAAATATTATTAATAGAATTAAATAAAGGAGGACGTTTTAAATTAACCATTCAAGGTTTTGCAAGTCCTCTTGCTGCAACTGATTATAACGTCAATTTGACCAAAAGAAGAATTTCATCATACATGAATTATTTAAAGGAATATCATGGAGGTGTTTTTCTTCCTTATCTTAATGAAACTGCATCTAATGGAGGGGCATTATTAGTTGAGTATTCTCCATATGGAGAAAATACTGCTGACCAACAAATTAGTGACAATCCAAGTGACAAGAAAAAGTCAGTTTATTCAATTCGCGCTGCTAAAGAACGAAGAGTAGAAATTCAAAGTGTTAGTTTTTTAAAGTCTGAAAATACATTTCCACTAACCGTTCCCAAAACAGTATTTGATGCCAAAACAGTATTTAATGGTCAAAAAATAGGGGCATATTTTAGCATGGTTAATACTTCAGACACTGTTGTTTTGATTGATTCAATAGTAACAAGTTATAATGATATTTTTGTTGAAATTGACTCTAAGACATTAAATCCTAATGAAGCAGCTGTTGTTAAAATGTATGTAAATACCTCTGAAATTAGAGGGATTAATGCAAGACACATTGATATTTCATTAATTGGATATACAGAAAAACAAAGGCTTTCTATTATTTCTGAAGTAATCGAGTATCAAAAAAAATAAAGTAAAATAAGCTTGATTTTTCACGCTTCCTTGCTTAGTTTAATCAAGATGTGCTCAGCATTGTTATGTAATAAATTAATTGCTTAAAAAATCTAAATTTCCGTTTTTCATTTGATGATATGCTGCGACAAGGTAGGCTAATTGAACCCTCATGCCTTCAAATGCCTCTTCTGATGCATCAGAGATAGGTTTTTTTGTAAGCTTTAACAACAGTTTCATATACATAGCATGCAAAAGAATTTCAATTGAATTTTTATCAGCTAAATTTGATTTTTGTTTAAATTCTTCAATAAAAGGGTTTGAAGTATCTACAATTCCTTTGTATTTTTTGTCATTAGTGACAGTTAATAATGTATTGTGAAGATATGAAAGTTCAATAATGAAATCGCTTAGTTCCAAAAGATGCCCTTTTTTCTCAATTTTTTGAGACTTCATTTTATTAATTAAATCCTCGTACCAGTTTTTTTGTTCATTTAAGTCATTTTTATTCGATATCTGAGGCTCTATAATATTGGACATAATTAAATCAATGTCAAATTTAAAAGCTCTAATAGTGTCTTCTATTTGATACATGTAAATAATGTATTCTGCAATGTTATCTGAGGCTTTTGACTGAGGGATTTTCATGTGGATATTATTTTAAATCCTTATCAATATCTTTTTGCTTTTCATTTAAAAAGTTAATGAATTCATTGGTGACTTCCATTGAATCATTAATGTATCCAAATTGCCCACCTTGACCATGTATAAGAAGGATATCTATTTTATTTTTTTTACAAAATTCATCAGCATATTTCTCTACTTTTTTACTAATAGCATTCATAAGTTCTATGGCTTCTTGTTCTATTTGAGCTCCTTTGTTTTGTTGAAATGCTAATATATTTTGCTGCATTTCTTGTGCTTTTTGTTGAAGGCTACCAATCTCATTTTGAGAAAGCTCTCCATTTTGAGCTCTTTTCTCATTTCTTGAGATGAAATTTTTAAAATTATTTTCTTTCTTTTTTATTTCACTTTCGAAAGAATTTTGTTTTTGAGTAATTATTTTTTCTTGATTGACAAAATAAGTGTATTTTGATTTTAATGAGTCGCTATTGTAAAATGCAATTTTAAGTCCTTCAGGATCTTTAACAGGAACACTAGGGGTAGTTGATTTTTTAACTTCTTTCTCTTCTGATTTACAAGATAAGATGCTTAATAATATCAATGGGAAGTAAATTAGTATATTTTTCATTATTTAGTGTTTATTTATTTTTGATTAAGTTTTGTCCAGTCTTGTCTCATTTCAACAAAACGTTTTAAATTTTTTGATAAAAACTCTTCATTAATTAAGTCTTCTATCCTTTCTAAGGAAGAAATTTCTTGAATAGGAATCTTATATATTTGTTCGTAAGCATCTAAGGTGATATTTAGAATATATTTGCTATTATATTCGTGAATCTCAATTAGATATCTATCGTGAGGTATTTTCTTAACAAGTCTCATTTCGGACGCAAAAGTACATTATTTTAAGAGATTGTAATTTGTTTTTATGAAGGAATAAAAAAGAAATTTTGCTTATCATGTTTTGAAGGGTCATAATTTTCAAGTTTATCTTTAATTAAAACATATATTTTATAATTTAAAGAGAGGATTAACTCAAAACATTTACTTCTGTTTTTATTGTCCCACAATTCACAGTAAATAATTGGATTATGAGTTTTAATTATATTGACACCCCCTTTTAATGTATAATATTCATAATTTTCAACATCAATTTTAATTCCACAAACAGCAATTCCTTTAAAAACATCATCTAATTTTTTTTGACTTACTTTGATTTGCTCTCCATTATTCCATTCAGTAATTTCTTCATGCTTAACATGACTAAGACCCTGTTGGATAGCCCCACCTTCTTTAGGCAAAATCATTTCAATATCAGCTGATGAATTTCCAAGAGCAATGGGGTGAATATTAAGCTTATCTAATTTGTAGCACTTTTTTATTTTATTTAATACTTTGATGTTGCATGGTATAGGCTCAATTGCATGAATGATCTTGTTTGGAAAGCTTTTTGCAAGATGGTATGACATGATTCCAATATTGGCACCAATATCAATTATAACACCATCTTTATTTTTTAAAAGAGATATAAAATGAAAAAAATCTTTTTCATTTCGATCATTATGAAGGGTTTTGATTTTAAATCTAGAAAATAAAAATAAGTATCGGTTGATGCCGAGTATTTTTTGAAGGATGTATTTAATAAGATTTTTCAAAAAAATAATTTGATGAGGCAAAGATAAAAAAGAAATATTGGTTTTTTTAGAGCTTTTTATGCAGCGGTTTTAGTAAATCAGTTACAGATTTTACAGGGCTGAAACTATTAGATGAAACTTCAATAAATATGGTGTTCCAATTCGACATAGCACCATTCCACAAACCAGGTAATTCCATATACTTAATGTCATTTCCTTCTTGATTTTTATTAACTATGAAATAGCTTTCATCATCAATAAATTCTGTTAGATCAAGTTTGTTGCCTACCATGTCAAAAGGAGATGCAACAATTAAAACCGGATTAAAATGTGAACTTTCACTAAGAATATTCAATTGTTCAGCTTGATCAGAAATTTGAGCTTTTTCAATAATTTGTTTGCTTATTGTATTGTTTTGTTTCGTCCAAAAAGGTCCACCTCCAGGTAAGCCTTCATTTTTTACCATTCCACAGATTCGAGATGGTCTGTTTAGCATAGTTTTTATTTCTTCTAAGTCTGAAATTTCATTAATTATTTGATCAGAACAAAAGTTGTATTTTTTATTGAATTCATGGAATGCTTCAATGGATGGGTTTTTTAATAATTCCCTTCCATCTTGCTTAAATTTCATCAGCAAGCCTGATAAAACTTTCCATGTTTTCAATGCTGCATTTTTTTTATCAAAATGCTGGACGTTATCGATGTTTTTTATAAAAACATATTCGCTATTAATTGTGTTTAAATTGTGAATGAGAGCTCCATGACCAGCGGGTCTAGTTAATGGGGTGTTTTCATTTGTTAAAAGGACTTTACCATTTAATTTGAATGCAAAAGAATTTGTGTTTTTATCTTGATATGAAAAATCAATAGAATTTATATCAATATTTAATTCAGCAATACTTTCTTTTATTTCTTTTTCAAATTCCTCTTGAATTGTAAAATGAAACTTGGCGTTTTTATTTAGTTCTAAACCTTGAAGAATTTGTTCTTGAAATGGGTTTAGTGCTTTGTTTTTGACATTATGAAATGGAATGAGTCCTTTTGGTAAAGTCGCTAAATTAAGCCCGGATTTATTTATAATTAAAGACAGTATCTCCTGTGTATCTAATTCATTATTTTTAATTTGATTTTGAATTTCTTCATTGAACTTATTAAAAAAGGCAAATTCTTCAATGGAATTAATCAGTAAATTAATTTCATCAGAACTTTTGTTTTTTGATAAGTAATCAAATATAAATTGAAACATTCGAGATCCTGAACCTGATGCCGGAATAAAATATGAAATGTCATTTGCTTGGTCATCAAAAAAACCTATATATTCATCTTCTTCATTCGATTTAAGTTGAATAATACCATCATCAATTTTACATGGTGAGACAAGAGAAATAAGTGGTGATGATTTAAAAACTTTTTCTCTTTGAATATCAATATTTTCATTAGAGTTTGACATCGATGTAATTATGGTTTTCTTTGTATTGTGAATATAGTTGCCGAATATATTAAATATTGGATGAAATCCAAGAAAAGACATGGAATTCATTCGCCATTTATTTATGAAATCTCAGATTATTTATCTCAAAAGTCAATCAATTCTGATTTCAAAAAAAGAAGGAATAATTTATATAAAAAGTTATCACTTGATAAAAGACAAATCATAATCAATGATTTTGGTGCAGGTTCAAAAAAAATGAATCACTCAAGGAAAGTTTGTGATATTTTTAAAAACAGTTCATCAAGAGGTAAAACAGCAGACTATCTTTACAAACTTTCATCCTTTCATCAACCTAAAAGAATACTTGAATTTGGCACTTCATTAGGAGTGGGAACTATTCATTTAATAAATGGATCTTCAGGATCAGAAATCACATCTGTAGAAGCATGTGAAAATACACTTGATATAGCAAAAGAAAACCTTGTAAATGATCAAGTTCATTTTTATTGTTCATCTTTTGATGATTACATTCAAAATAATATTTCTGGTCTTTTCGATTTAATATATATTGATGGTCATCATGATGGTGATGCCTTGTTGACTTATATTAATAAACTATTGCCATTTTCTTCTGAAGAAACTATGTTTATAATTGATGATATTCGATGGAGTAACTCAATGAATAGAGCTTGGAAGAAGGTTCAATTATCACAAGAGTTTAATGTAACTGTTGATTTATTTAGATTTGGTCTTGCATTTAGAAGAAGTCATCAACAAAAAGAGCACTTTATTCTAAGATAGTTTATCAATGGTTTCTTGAACTATTTTTAATGCCAATTCAAGCTGCTCTTCTTTGCTTAGATTTGAGTTGTTAATTTCAATAGCTTCTTTTACTTTTATTAGGGGGCTTTCTTTTCTGCTACTGTCAATTTTATCTCTTTGAGTTAAATTACTCTCAACTTCTTTTTTTGAAATCGACAATCCTTTTTCTTTCATTTCGGAAAATCTTCTTTCTGTTCTTACATCAATATCTGCTGTAATAAAAAACTTTAGTTCTGCGTTGGGAAATACGACACTTCCAATGTCACGACCATCCATTACAATGCCTCCAGATTTGCCAAGTTTCCTTTGTTCCATAACCAGTTTTTCTCTTACCTCTTTTATTTCGGCTATCCTAGAAACTGATTCTGCCACATGTTTCATTCTAATTTCACTTTCAACATTTTCATTATTTAAATAAACAGCAGAAAGGCCTTGTTCATTGGTTTCAAAATGGATGTTAATATTGTCTAAGTGTTGCTTAATATGATGGGCATTAACTCCGCTTATTTCTTTTCTAAGAGCATACAAAGTTACCGCTCTATACATGGCTCCAGAATCTATGTAGCTGTAGTTTAATTTTCGAGCAAGATCTTTTGCAAGGGTGCTTTTCCCACAAGAGGAATGGCCATCTACAGCGATTGTGATTTTATTTGTCATTTTAAAAAGCAGGAGTTGTTATTACACGTATAATTTTCTTTTCTTTTCTCCATTTATCTAGTGGAGTAGATATAGATAATAAGTTATTAAATCCCGCTCTAGAGTATATTGTAAAAGCATAATCTATTCTTATTTTGCTAAAATTAAATCCCGCTCCTAAGGTAAACCCAGACATGCCTGGTCTGTCTGTAAGCTTGAGTTCTTGCCTTCTTAAATAGTTAAGTCCCATTCTTAAGTGGATATTTTTAGACATATTTAATTCTGCAGAAAACGCAAAATGTCTTGCAAGATTTTCTATAAAACTAATTGTAGGAACAGGTATTAGATTCCCTGTAAGAGGGTCGTATGTAGGTTGCGCATTGGGATCAACATAATCAAGGTTCCACTGATTGAGTTTGTGTATTAACATTGAAAATCTAAAAGGAGCATGTTTCAGCTTATAGGATAGGGCCAATTGCATGTCGGCAGGTAAAATCCCTGAGTCATTTGAAGTGTAATCTTTAAACTTAAAACCTGCATTTTTAAATATAGCAGACACGCTAAACAGTTTGTTAACATGCATGTAAGTTCCAGCCAGATCAATCGATGCACCAAAAGCACTATAGCTTTCTAAGTGAGAACCTATCAGATTAACACTTGCTCCAACTGAAATATTAGGATTTAATTGATAACCATAACTTAATCCAAGAATGTATTCAAAAGGCCTAAATTCACCAATTGCAATTCCATTAGATTCGGTCATGATCATTTTACCATAATCATTGTATTTTAATGAACCAGCGATGGTTCCTTTTTTTAATTGATGTGCATATGAAACCATTCCATAATTGATTCCTCCAGAAAGAATGGCATGATTGAAAGCAATTTTTTTATGCATGTCGCTATTTAGAAGCGATGGATTTGAAATAGCAAGGTTGATGTCATCAGTTTGAAGAGATATAGCTGTTCCAGCAAGTGCAGCATTTCTAGCAGAATAGTCTAGGTTTAAAAAAGCAAATGAATTTAGCCCGCCTGATTGGCCTAAAAAAGAACCTAAAAAACAAACAAAGATGCAGCTTATTAAATGTTTTAAATGCATATCCAAAGAACGTAAAAATATTATTTAAAATTGCATATGCTGAATATAAATTATTATAATTTGAAAAGAGTTATTCTTAATTAAAGACAATATTGTAACAATTTCATCGTTAATAGTTATACTAAACCAAAACCAATTATTACTATGAAACCTATTCTCTATCCTAAGGATATTTTATTTATTTCAATGGTTTTAATCACACTGTTAGTTGGCGTTCTGGGCTTTTTTCATTCTCAAAAATTTGAAAAACAACAAAATGCAAAACACAACAATAAAACCGAAATAAATTCACTTCATCTAGGCAAATAATACTTATATTTCACTAATTGATTTATACTGTAATTATTAAGTTTGGAAGATAAAGATTTACTATTACTCCTTATTAAAGGAGATAGGAAGGCTTTTGAGCAATTAGTTCATATGCATTCCAATATGGTTTAT
>NZQU01000051.1 GCA_002696025.1 Crocinitomicaceae bacterium | reverse complement strand
TATTCATTAGCATTAAATGCAAATAACATTGGTTGTTTTGGTGATTCTTCTGGTAATGTTGATTTAACTGTTACAGGTGGAGCGAGTCCATTAAGCTACTCATGGACTAATGGTGCTTCAACTGAAGATATATCAAACTTGTTAGCGGGTCAATATATTGTAACAGTAATTGATTCAGTTGGATGTATTTTAACAGATTCTATTACCTTATCACAACCAACTTTCCCTAATTCTTTATCGGCTGTTGTAACTGATGTTGATTGCTTTAATGCTTCAACTGGTGCAATTGATTTAACAGTTACAAGTTTTAATACAGGTTATAATTATCAATGGGATAATGGCCTAAGCACAGAGGATTTAACAAATTTACCTGCTGGAACCTATACCGTTATAGTTACTGATGATGAGTTTTGTTCTGATACTCTATCAATAAATGTAAATCAATCTTCTCAAATTCAAACAACTAATTTGATGACATCAGTTTCATGTTTTAATTTATCTGATGGAAGTATTGATTTGACAGTAAATGGAGGCACTGCCCCATACACATATAATTGGTCAAATGGAGATACACTTCAAGACATTGATAGTTTAGTTTCAGGAATTTATTTTGTTACCATAACAGATTCTTTAGGTTGTGATGTTACTGCATCTATTGATGTTACACAACCATCATCTCCATTGATTGTTATTGATTCAGTTGTAGATGTTACCTGTAATGGATTAAACAATGGTCAAATCTATATTGCTGTTTCAGGAGGCTCTCTTCCATATTCATTCGCATGGTCTAATGCTGCTACGAGTCAAAATTTATTGAATGTAACTGCAGGGTTTTATCAAGTTGATATAACCGATGGAGAAGGTTGTGTTGAAACAACGGATATGTTTGTTGAAGAACCTGACTCAGCATTATCAATATCATTCATTAATTCAAATGTAAATTGTTTTGGTGCAAATGATGGTTCAATTGATTTGACTGTTGATGGAGGTACTCCAGGTTACTCATACTCATGGTCTACAGGAGATACTCTTCAAGATATTGATAGTTTGGTTATAGGAACATATTATGTGACAGTTGTAGATTCTTTAGGATGTACAATTGATGATTCAACAATTATAACTCAACCGCCTACTTCTCTTTCTATATTTTTAACAGCAACGCATGTTTCTTGTCTTGGGTTGTCTGATGGAAGTATTGACATGACAATTACAGGTGGAGTGGGTCCATATGTTGTAAATTGGAATAGTGGTCAAACAACAGAAGATATCAGTTTGTTGCCTGCTGGTACATATGATGTTAGTGTTCAGGATTCAAATGGGTGTGTAGTTTCGGGGTCGATTGTTGTTGTTGAACCCTTGTCTCCTCTTGCCTTATCAGGAACATTTGTTGATGTCTTATGTTTTGGTGATTCTACAGGTGCCATTGACATTTCAGTTTCAGGAGGAACATTCCCTTATGTTTACTCTTGGTCAAATGGAGGTACAACTCAAGACTTAAATAACATTCCAGCAGGATCATATAGTCTAGATGTAACAGACTTTAATGGTTGTATGTCAAATATTAGTTTTCCTATATCTCAACCATCTTCTGCCATTACCATTACATTTAATACTCAGGATATTCTTTGTTATGGTGATTCAACAGGCTTAATAAATATTGATGTTACTGGTGGTGCGCCAGGTTATAGTTATTTGTGGTCAACGGGTGATACACTTCAGGATATTGATTCATTATTTGCAGGTATTTATAACATTATAGTAACTGATTCTATCGGATGTATTGTTGATACTAATATTTCAATTGTTCAACCTACTAACCCTATAACTGTTTCTGCTGTGATTTCAAATGTTAATTGTTTTGCAGGTTCAGACGGTGCTATTGATATTACTGTAACTGGAGGAACTCCACCTTACTCATACATTTGGGATAATGGACAAATTTCACAAGATATTTCAGCTTTAATAGAAGGTACCTATACGGTTTCTATTATTGATTCTAATAGCTGTTCTTTTGATTCTACATTTACAGTGACTCAGCCTTTGGCTCCTTTATTTATATCAGAAACTCATACGGATATTGTTTGTCACGGTGATTCAACAGGTTCAATAAATATTTCAGTTTCAGGTGGTACATTTCCATATTCATACCTTTGGAATTCTGGTCAAACAACTAAAGATTTAGTTGACGTACCTGCAGGCACTTATCAAGTTGTTGTAACTGATTCTAATGGGTGTATTGATAGCATTCTTATTGTATTATCTCAACCATTGGAACCCATAACAATTCTTGAAACCCATCAAAATATTAATTGCTTTGGTAATAATAATGGAAGTATTGATATTACTGTTTCTGGAGGAACAGGTTCTTATACTTATGCTTGGTCTAATAATGAGTTTACCGAAGATATAAGCAATTTGGTTGCGGGTACATATACTGTAGTAGTAACTGATTCTGTTGGATGTGTTGATTCTTTAGATATTACTTTAACACAACCTAGCTCTCCGTTATTTATTTCTGTATTGGTTACAACTCCACCTTGTAATGGTCAGCCTGGTGGATCTATTGATGTTACTGTTACTGGTGGAACTGGTCCATATACTTATTTTTGGACACCCACACTAGATACTACCCAAGATTTAACAGGTATTGGTGCTGGCGTTTATCAGCTTTCTGTAACTGATGACAATTCTTGTGTTGGATTTACAGTGGTAAATGTAACTGAACCTGCTCAACCACTTGTTGTGACTTATACAGAAACACCAGTTTCTTGTTATGGACTTTCAGACGGAACCATATTGCTTGATATTTCAGGTGGTTCTGTTCCATATTCTATTTTGTGGGACAATGGTGAAACAGGTCTTTTTATAGATTCTTTATCAGCGGGTACATACAATGTTGTTGTTACAGATAACAATGGATGTGTTGTTAATACTGCTGCTATTGTTACCCAGCCTGAGGAAATTGCAACAGATTTCTTCTTTGATGTTTCGACTGGATGTGCTCCTTTAACCGTTAATTTTACTAACAATAGTCAAGGAAACCCACTCTCTTGTGTATGGGATTTTGGTAATGGAGATACCTTGGTTGGCTGTGGTTCTGTATCATACACTTTTAATTTAGAGGGGTGTTATGATGTTAGTTTAACAACTTTGGCAAATACTGGTTGTTATGGTACTATGACAATGGATAGTGCTATTTGTGTGATGCCCAATCCTATCGCTTCTTTTACTTCAACTACAGCAAATATTGATTATTATACTGGTCAAATCATATTTATGAATAACTCAATAGGAGCTCAGGAATATATTTGGTTTTTTGGAGATGGTAGTCCAAATTCAAATGCAGTTAATCCATCTCACAATTATCCTCAGGAATTAGAATCTACTTATGATGTTACACTTATTGCTATTGATACAGTTTATGGATGTATTGATACTGCCATTTTAACTTTTGAACTTTTAGATGAATTGGCATTTTATGTTCCAAATACATTTACGATTACAGAAGATGATATTAATGAGCAGTTTTTCCCTGTTTTTTCATCACCTGCTAGTATTGAATCTTTTGACTTTAAGGTGTATGATAGATGGGGTGAATTGGTTTATACATCAGGTAATATTAATGATAAATGGGATGGGACTCACGGTAATAGAAACCGACCTGCTCAAGAAGGAACATATTCTTGGAAGTTAACCTTTACAACTAACAAAGGTATTGAAAGGGCAGTAGCAGGACATGTTAATTTGCTTAGGTAAATTATCCAATCAATTGATTAAATAATAAACTATTTTCATTTAAGTATTCATATTGATAATTTCTTTCTTTCATTTTAAGGTATAAATCGTCAATATTTCTTCTGTGATTAAGTTCAATTCCAACAACTGCTGGACCAGTCTCTTTGTTGTTTTTTTTTGAAAATTGAAAAAAGGTAATGTCATCTTTAGGTCCCAATACGTCTGTTACAAAATCTTTAAGAACACCAGCTCTTTGTGGGAAATTTATTAAGAAATAATGCTTTAAATTCTCATAAATTAATGCTCGTTCTTTAATTTCTTCGCTTCTTGATATATCGTTGTTTCCTCCGCTAATAATACAAACCACATTTTGATCTTTTACATTTAATAGCTCTAGAGCACATATGCTTAATGCACCTGCCGGCTCAATAACAATTCCTTGTTCATTATATAGTTTTAATATGATGCTACATATATGGCCTTCAGATATCGTTAATATTTTGCTTAATTTGTCTTTACAAATATTAAAGTTTATTTCTCCAACCATACTTACAGAGGCACCATCAACAAAATTATCGGTCAACTTTGTTTCTTTTGGTTTATTGTTTTTAAGAGCATTTGTCATTGATGGTGCTCCTTCAGGTTCAACTCCTATAATCTTTGTCTTCGGGCTTAAAACATTAAATACACTGCATAATCCTGCTGCAAGACCGCCACCACCTATGGGTACAATTAAAATATCTATTACTTTATTTATTTGTTCATTTATTTCCAAACCAACGCTTCCTTGACCAGCAATTACTTTTTCATCATCAAAAGGATGAATGAAGGTTTTATTATATTTATTTGAATAATCTAGAGCAATTTTTTTTGTTTCATCAAATGAATCACCAACTAGCTTTATTATAATATTTTTACCTCCAAAATCATGAACTTTTTTAATTTTTTGTTTTGGAGTAGTTAAAGGCATAAAAACAATTCCTTTTATATCTATCATTGAGCAAGCAATCGAAACTCCTTGTGCATGATTGCCTGCACTTGCACATACAATTCCTATTTCTTTTTCTTGATCACTAAGTTGAGTTATCTTTGAATAGGCTCCTCTTACTTTATATGATCTTCCAATTTGTAGATCTTCTCTTTTGAAATAAATATTGGCATTATTAAGCTTAGAATAATATTCATTTTTTTCTAAAGGCGTTTTTAATATTACTTTTTCAAGTAATTTCCTTGAATAAACTGATTGATCAAATAAATACATTTTTATTGTTTTGCTCTTAATTTTCTAACAACAGAACCTGTTTTCCATAATTCTGATTCTCTTATTTCTTTTAATTCATTCTCAAGGTTTTCTCTGTAATCTGCTTTGCTAGATTCAGCAATAACACGTTCAGCTTCTTTTCCAGATGAAACGCTCTCGTATAATTCATCAAATACAGGTAAGGCTGCTAACTTAAATTTGTTTTTCCAATCTAGTGCTCCTCTTTGTGCTGTAACAGATGTATTTGAGTACATCCAATCCATTCCGTTTTCAGCGACTAATGGCATCAAACTTTGTGTAAGTTCTTCAACTGTTTCATTGAATGCCTCAGATGGTGAGTGTCCATTTTTTCTTAAGACATCATATTGTGCTTCAAACATCCCTGCTAATGCACCCATTAGTATACCTCTTTCCCCAGTTAAATCAGAAAAAACTTCTTTTTTAAAATCTGTTTCAAATAAATATCCAGATCCAATTCCAATACCAAGAGATAATGCGATTTCTTTAGCATCACCAGTGAAGTCATTGTAGACAGCATAACTTGAATTAATTCCTTCACCTTTTTTAAATAATCTTCTTAAAGAAGTTCCAGATCCTTTAGGGGCAACCATGATGACATTCACATTTTTTGGGGGAACAATTCCAGTTTGTTCATTGTATGTCATTCCAAATCCATGAGAAAAATAAAGTGTTTTTCCTTTTGTTAAAAATGGTTTTATTGTATTCCAACATGCTATTTGTCCGGCATCAGAAAGAAGGTACATTATAATGTCTGATTTTAAACAAGCTGTTTCAATGTCAAATAAATCAACTCCTTCTTTCCAATTGTCTCTTAGTGCTTTTTCCCAGCTGTTTGTTCCTTTTCTCTGTCCAACAATTACATTAAATCCATTGTCCTTTAAATTTAAAGCCTGACTAGGACCTTGAACACCATATCCAATTATAGAAATTGTTTTGTTACTTAATTTATTTTGAGACATTTTTAAAGTAAATTCATCTCTTAATATGACCGTTTCACGGGTTCCGCTAAAATTTATTGTTGCCATTTTATTTTTTTAATATTAGGTTAAAAATTCTTTTAAAGTTTTCATTGGTTTTGAAATTGCTACCCTTCCTGACTTTACATATTCAAATACTCCAAGAGGTTTTAATATTTGAAATAATTCAAATATCTCCTCTGGATTGCCAGTTTTTTCAAGAGTAACGAATTTTTCATCTATCGATATAATTCTTGCATCATTTCTTTTAAGAAGTATATTTATTTTTTGATTTTTAAATGTTTCATAAGGTAACTTATAGAGCGCTAATTCCTGATATACCACATCCTTATCTTCATAGTAAAATGCTTTTATTACATCAACTAACTTTTCAATTTGGTTTACAATTTTTATTACTTGCTCTTCTGAGTTTTTAATGACAATTGTATATCTATATATTCCATCTTCTTCACATTCTGAAGCTGTTATACTATGAATATTAACATGTCTTCTTGTAAATATGATTGTAATCCTATTTAATATTCCAATATTATTTTCTGTAAATACAGATATGTTGTATGTATTCATTTTTACTTAAGTATTATTTCTGAGACACTACTTCCAGTTTTAACCATTGGAAATACATTTTCTTCATGTTCACATATGACCTCAAGTATAAATGATCCTTTGCTTTTCAACATTGTTTCAATTCCATTGTTAAGATCATCTCTTGATTTAATTGTTTTACCTTTTATTCCATATCCTTCGGCAATTTTTATAAAATTTGGATTTTGAATATCTGTAAATGAATATCTTTTGTCAAAAAACATTTCTTGCCACTGTCTTACCATTCCTAAAAAATTATTATTTAAAATAATCACTTTCACATCTACTTTTGACTGCATTATGGTACCGAGTTCTTGAATATTCATTTGAAATCCACCATCTCCAATTATTGCAATAACATTCTTTTTTTGTGCAGCTAGTTTTGCACCTATTGCTGCAGGTAATGCAAATCCCATTGTACCCAATCCTCCAGAAGTAATATTTGATTTACTATGATTGTATTTATAGTACCTTGATGTAATCATTTGATGCTGTCCAACATCAGTAATTATAACGGTATTTTTATCATTTTTTTTAGATAAAAAGTTGATTACTTCAGCCATTTTAATCATACCAGATTCTGGCATAATTGAATTCTTTATTACTTGTTGATATTCTTGTTTTTCTAATATTTTAAATTTACCAATCCAATTTGAATGGTTTTGAGTATTTGTTAATTTAATAAGTTCACTTAATGCTTTTTTTGCGTCTGCATGAATAGCTACCTCAGCAGGGATTATTTTATTTAATTCAGATTTGTCTATATCAACATGAATTACTTTTGCTTGTTTTGCATATTGTGCTGTATTTCCTGTTACTCTATCATCAAATCTCATCCCTATAGCAATAAGAACATCACATTCATTGGTCATGATATTTGGGGCATAATTACCATGCATTCCAAGATACCCAACATAATTTGGGTGTTTGTTCGGAAACGAACCCAAACCAAGTAGAGTAGAGGCTACAGGGATTCCAGATTTATTTACAAATTTTAAAAGTTCGCCTTCAGCTTGTGAAAGAATAATTCCTTGACCAATTAGTAACAATGGCTTACTAGCTATATTAATGATTTCTGAAGCATTTTTAATTAATGAATAATCCATTTTAGGTGTTGGCTTGTAACTTCTTATTCTATTACAATAGCTATAACTAAATTCGATTTCATCAAATTGAGCATCTTTTGTTATGTCAATTAACACAGGTCCTGGTCTTCCTGAATTGGCTATGTAGAATGCTTTTGCTATTGCAAATGGAATATCTTTTGCATTTGTGATTTGAATATTCCATTTAGTCACAGGCATTGAGATTCCGATCACATCTGTTTCTTGAAATGCATCTGTACCTAGAAGTGAAGAATGAACCTGCCCAGTAATACAAACTACTGGAGTTGAGTCTATCATTGCGTCAGCAAGACCGGTAATTAAATTGGTTGCACCAGGACCTGAAGTAGCAAAAACAACTCCACATTTATTTCCTGATCGAGCATATCCTTGAGCAGCATGAATGGCTCCTTGTTCATGTCTTACTAAGACATGGTTTATTTCATTTTTATATCCATATAAAGAATCATAAATAGGCATAATGGCTCCGCCTGGATATCCAAAAATGGTATCTACTTTTTCTTTTAATAAAGACTTTATAACTGCTTTTGAGCCTGTAATTTTATTCATTTTATTATAAATCTGTTAAACATCCTATTGATGAACATGATACTTGTTTTCTGTATTTTTTTAATACACCGTATAATTTATTTTCTTTTGGTTTTTTCCACTCGCTCTTTCTTTTACTTAATTCTTCATCAGTAATTTGCATGTTAATGGAATTTTTTCTGGCATTTATTTCTATTATGTCATTGTTTTTAATAAATGCAATGTTTCCCCCTTCATATGCTTCTGGTGCAACATGACCTACCACAAAACCATGAGTTCCTCCTGAAAATCTACCATCGGTAACCAATGCGACATCTTCTCCCAATCCTTTTCCCATTATAGCAGAGCTTGGTTTTAACATTTCAGGCATACCAG
>NZQU01000050.1 GCA_002696025.1 Crocinitomicaceae bacterium | reverse complement strand
TTATTGCCTATGATGTTTATCCAGTAACAATGGGCTCACGAATACTTGGAAAAGGAGCTTTAAAAGGGGGTATGCCTGCATATAAATATTTAGCAAATAGGGTTCTTACACTATCTCAAAATATACTTATGAGTCAAAAGTTATCTGAATATCATTCAGGATATAGAGCATTTTCATCAGAAATATTTGATAAAATTGATATCGAAAGAAATTCAGATGATTTTGTTTATGACAATCAAATGCTGGCTCAAATATTTTATGCTGGATATGAAATAGGTGAAGTCACCTGCCCTACTAAATATTTTGAAGAGGCCTCTTCAATAAACTTTAGCAGATCTGTAACATATGGACTGGGTGTCTTAAAAGTTTCACTACAATATAGACTTACAAAGTGGGGTTTAATAAAACCCACTTTTTTAAAATTAAAATCTAATTCTTAATAAAGATATTTATGAAAGTATTTAATAACATTCTCGAAACAATTGGAAATACTCCATTGGTTAAATTAAATAAGGTAACCAAAGATGTTGATGCTACCGTTTTGGCAAAAGTTGAGTATTTCAACCCAGGCAGCTCCGTAAAAGATAGAATGGCAGTTAAAATGGTAGAAGATGCAGAAGCTGATGGAAGACTTCAACCAGGAGGCACCATCGTTGAAGGAACTTCTGGTAATACTGGGATGGGATTGGCTCTAGCAGCAATTGTTAAAGGATATAAATTAATTTGTGTTTCTACAGATAAACAATCAAAAGAAAAATTTGATATTCTTAGAGCAGTTGGTGCTGAAGTTATTGTTTGTCCAACAGACGTAGCTCCTGAAGACCCAAGATCATATTATTCGACGTCAAAAAGAATAGCTGAGGAAACTCCAAACTCTTGGTACGTCAATCAATATGACAATCCTTCAAATGCAATTGCTCACTATGAGCAAACTGGACCTGAAATCTGGGATCAAACAGATGGGAAAATAACACACTTTGTGGTAGGTGTTGGAACTGGGGGAACGATATCTGGTGTAGGTAAATATTTAAAAGAAAAAAATCCAGCTATTAAAATATGGGGAATCGACACCTATGGATCCGTTTTTAAAAAATACCATGAAACAGGAATTTTTGATGAGAATGAAATATACTCTTATATAACAGAAGGAATTGGAGAAGATATTTTGCCTGAAAATGTCAATTTTGAAATAATTGATGGGTTTGAAAAAGTAACAGATAAAGATGCTGCTGTATACACAAGAAAAATGGCTTTAGAGGAAGGTATTTTTGCCGGCAACTCCTGTGGTGCTGCTGTTAAGGGATTGATTCAGCTTAAACACCACTTTAAAAGCGATGATGTTGTTGTGGTTCTTCTTCATGACTCTGGAAGTAGATATGTTGGAAAAATGTACAATGATGATTGGATGAGAGAAAGGGGGTTCTTAGATGAAAAAATTATTTGCGCTGGTGATTTAATCAAAAATCATAAAGACAAGCCATTGGTTACTTTATTTGCTGAAGAACTTGTTTCTCATGCAATATCTAAAATGAGGAAGTTTGGTATTTCTCAAATACCTGTAATGAAAGAAGGAGAGAATGTTGGTTCTGTTGATGACCGTCACATGTATGAACTGCTTGTTGAAAAGCCCGAATTAAAAGACACACCTATTTCTTCAATTATGCAAGCTCCTTTTCCTATGGTTGATGAAAAAACAAGCATAGATGAACTTTGTAAATTAATCGACAAAGATACATCTGCAGCACTTGTTGAATTGTCAAATGGAAATAAACACATCATTACACGATATGACATTATTCAAGCAATGTCATAATTGCAAATGAAAACATTTATAGACCAAATGAAAAGAGAGGTGATTCTTAAGGGAAAGCCTAAAAGAATAATTTCATTGGTTCCATCTCAAACTGAATTGCTCTTTTCTCTTGGTTTAGAAAAAGAAACCATCGCTATTACAAAGTTTTGTGTGCATCCTAAAGAATGGAGAAAAAAGAAAGAAATTATTGGAGGCACTAAGAAGTTAAATCTAGATAAAATATCAAAATTAAATCCTGATTTAATCATTGGAAATAAAGAAGAAAACAAGCAAGAAGATATTGAATGGCTTTCAAAAAACCATTCGGTTTGGATGAGTGATATTTACAATATTACAGACTCTTTAAAAATGATTGAATGTATTGGAAAAATATGTGATAAAGAAAAACAAACTCAAAAAATAATTAATTCAATTAAAGAAGAATTAATAGATCTAGATCATTTTTCTAAATCACCCATCAAGAAAGCTCTTTATGTCATTTGGGATAATCCTACAATGGTCGCTGGAAAAAAAACATACATTGACTCTATAATGCGTTTAATCAATATAAATAATGCTTGTGATACAAATCGATACCCAAATTTAAAGGATGTTGATATACAGAAGCCCGACTGTATCTTTTTAAGCTCAGAACCCTACCCTTTTAAAAAGAAACACATTCAAAAATACAGGAATAAGTTCCCCAATTCTCAAGTTATTTTAGTTGATGGAGAAATGTTTTCTTGGTATGGCTCAAGAATAATCAAAGCAATCCCTTATATTAAATCCATTAGAGATAAATTAATTTAAAATTGCTTAACGGCATTAAAATTGCTTAGAGTATATTTATACATGATTAAAATTTAAAAAAATGAAAACCATACTAACAACAATTATTAGTTCAATATTGATTATATCAAATCTAAACTCTCAAGAATTAAACATCAACACTAAAAAAGCAAGTGTCATGTTTGAATTTGTTTCAGAACAAACCCAAGGAACTGTTTCTGGCTTGGAAGCAAAAATAGTTCTAAACACAGATGATCTTTCAAAATCATCTATTGAAGGTTCAGTTGATGTAACTACCTTAACAACTTCGAATAAAATGAGGGACGAGCATCTTCAAAAAGCAGATATGTTTGATGCAAAAAAACACCCTAAAATGACATTTAAGAGCAATTCATTTGTCCAAACTGAATCAGGAATTAAAGCTCATGGAACTGTTCGTATAAAAGGCAAAGAAAAAGAAACTGATTTTATTTTTAAAGCAACAAAAACAGGGCTTATTGGAAGCATGACCGTTTATACAAATGATTTTAACGTATTTCCAAAAGCAAAGAGGAAAGACAGCAAAGTAAATATTAAAATAAATTTACCATTCAAATAAAACATCTAATTTCTGAGAAGAAAAATGCCAGAGCCCAAAAAAACAAGAATCAATAAGTACCTTAGTGAAATAGGTTATTGCTCTAGAAGAGCAGCTGATAAATTAATTGAAGAAGGTAGGGTTTTAATAAATAATACTCCACCTGAAATGGGGGTTAAAATAAATTCTTCAGATGAAATAAAAATTGATGGAAAACTTATAAAAGAAACAAACAAAAAATTCATCTATTTAGCTTTTAACAAGCCTGTTGGAATCGTTTGTACTACCGATACAAGGTTTGAGAAAAATAATATTATAGAATATATTAATTATCCCGAACGCATCTTTCCTATTGGTAGGCTAGATAAACCTAGTGAGGGATTGATTTTATTAACAAATGATGGAGATATTGTAAATAAAATTTTGCGCTCCAGAAATCATCATGAAAAAGAATATTTAGTTGAAGTTAACAAACCCATTGATGAACATTTTATTAACAAAATGAGTAATGGTGTTCCTATTTTAGATACAACAACTAAAGATTGCACCGTAGAGAGAATAAGTAAGTTTCGCTTTAAAATAATTTTAACACAGGGACTCAACAGACAAATTCGTAGGATGTGTGAATATCTCGATTACAAAGTTGTTAAATTAAAAAGAATAAGAATTATGAACATCTCATTGGATATACCTTTAGGAAAATACCGTGAACTATCTGATAATGAATTTAATGAACTTCAAAAACTTATTTCTGATTCATCAAAAGAAAACTAATCCTTTTACTTACCTTTAGATCTTAATTTAAAAAAACAAATATGAAATTAATTTTAACAACAATTGTTTCGGTATTATTTATCGGATTTTCTTATTCTCAAAACTGCATTGAATCTCATACAGGAAAGTATTCTGTAAACATAGATGCTACAGTTGAGAATATAAAAAAAATGTCTGCAGAGAAAGGTGAAGAAGTTCCAGAAGATCAAATAAAAATGATGACAGGAATGTTGAGTCAAATTGAATTATCAATCACAACTGATACTTTAATTATGTCAATGATGGGTAGAGATCAAAAAATGCCTTTTAAAGCTCGTGTTAACGCTGACGGAAGTAATTGCGATATGGTTTTGGTTTTACCTGCAGAGCAACTACCTGAAGGAACCACAGAAGTTTTTATGACCATTAACGAAATGGATAAGAACTCAATGATGCTAAAATCTACTGGTGGAAGTGATGATATGGATGCTTTTGTTTGGACTAAATCAGAAAAATAAAAATCATAAATTATGAGTTTCCTCAAGGCAGAATGGAGGAATTTGATTTTAATCAATTACGAAGTTAAGCCTGAAATATTAAAAAAACATGTTCCTTTTGGAACAGAACTCGATATACATGAAGGGAAGTGCTACCTAAGTTTGGTAGGCTTCCTTTTTTTGAATACAAAGGTTTTAGGAATTAAGATCCCATATCACATTAACTTTGAAGAGGTAAACCTTAGATTCTATGTGAAAAGACTAGAAAACAATGAATGGAAAAGAGGTGTTGTTTTTATAAAAGAAATTGTACCCAAAAAATTAATCTCATTTGTAGCAAACACAGTATATAAAGAAAACTACCAATCACTACCAATGAAACATTTATTTAAAGAAAACAAATCAAATCGATTCATTCAATATCAATGGAAAACCAAAAACAAATGGAATGGTATTTCAGTTGATTGTTCTTTAGAAACCTCATTAATTGAAAAAGACAGTGACACTGAATTTATTACTGAACATTATTGGGGCTATGCTAGAATTAATGAGCACAAAACAAATGAATACGAAGTAACACACCCAAGGTGGAAAAAATATGAGGTTCAATCAAGTAAAATTGATGTCGATTTTAAACTAAGCTATGGAAAAGAGTTTGAATTTTTAAATACGACCCCCTACTCTTCGATAATGATTGCTGAAGGAAGTGAAATTACAGTAGAAGGTAAAAAATCAATTAAAAAAAATGATTAATACAATTCTTAATTAATTTATGAAAATTATTGCTTTTCTTTTATTTCTAATAATATCTCCAATTGTAATTTTAATATCTATTTGCTTGTTTTTTTATTCATCAGAAAAACCAAAAATATTATTTAAACAAAATCGAATTGGTTTCTATCAAAAAGAGTTTACAATTTATAAATTTAAAACCATGGAAAACGATCAAGTTACTAAACTTGGTAAATACCTTAGAAAAGGTGGTCTTGATGAGATTCCGCAATTGATTAATATTATTAAAGGAGAAATGTCTTTTATTGGTCCAAGACCACTTACAATTGATGACATTAAAAGACTGAAATGGACTGACAAAATGCATCAAAAAAGATGGCATGTTAAACCTGGAATTACGGGCATTGCTCAATTACAGAATACATGCAGTGCAGACTTATCACTTTCTAATGATATAAAATATGTTGAAAACAAATCCTTATCTTTAGATTTAAGAATCTTTGCTAGTTCTATACTCATTCCTATTCTAGGAAAAAAAGCACTAAATGATCGTATTAGTTAATGGTATTGGAAATATTGGAACCACTTTACTTAATCTTTTAATTGATTACAAAGAGACTCTTGGTATAAAAATAATTTATGCGCTTAAAAATACTGCTATTCATAAATGGAACCAATCAGAAATTAAAATTTTAGAAAAAAAAGGCATTGTTATTTGCACAAATAATAACAAGGATGAGTTTATAAATTTTAGTGATATAAAAGATGAAATTCAATACATTTTTGATTGTAATGCAAATTCATTTGGGCTAAAAAATAAAGAGTGGTATAAAAGTTTACCTAATTTAATTGGATGTTCTGCTCAGGGAAGTGAAAAAGGATTTGGCATACCTCATATGGCTGGTTTAAACGATGATTTAATCCTAAATAAAAAATTTGTTCAGATTGTATCTTGTAATACTCATTCACTTGCAGCAATAATAAATTTATTTTGTAGAAATAATAATGATTTGGTTGATGGTGATTTTGTTATTGTTAGAAGGTCAGAGGATTTAGGCAATCATCAAAGATTAGTATCTGCTAATGTAGTATCAAGGCATCTTGATGAATCTCTCGGAACACACCATTCAATTGATGTAAATGATTTATATAAAACTAAAAATATTGAATTAAACGTTCAATCTTCTGACATCACGACTCCAAGTCAACTTTTACACACAGTAAGATTCAATCTAACTTTAAGTAAAAGCATCAATATAAATGATATTTTAAATAAAATCGATTCAGAAACTTATCTATCGAAAACATCTAAATTTGATTCAAACATTATTTTTGAACTCGGCAGAAAATACAGCCCATATGGAAGAATATTTTCACATGCTATTATTCTTAATAATAATTTGTTAATTAATAAGAACAAAATAAAAGGATGGGCATTCATTGCGCAAGAGGGAAATACCATACTATCAAGCATCAATGCTTTTTTATTACAAACAGCCTCAAAACATCATTTCGAAGCTATGGAGCTTATAAAAAATGAATTGATATACAAAGAGTGGTAAAATTATTTTGTAACTTACAATCATCAAAGTTTTGTTTATACCATTTATTTGCCTTTTGGCATATTTATTGAACTAAACAAATCAAATAATTATAACATCTATTAAACTACGAATTATGAAAAGAAAAATCACATCTATTGTTATTGCTGGATTCTTTATGTTGTTAAATAACGTAAATGCCCAACATGTTTTTGTAAATGAAACTGACATTAATGAATTACCAATTAATTTTTGTGAACTTAGAGTCACAGCTGCTATTTTAAGTCTTACAAAAGTAAAAGTCTATGTTGACTATGGACAAAAATGGTCTTTTAAAAGACAAAATATTATGACAGATGATAAAAAAGTTGTCAGATTTAACTCGTCAATCGACGCCCTTAACTTTATGAATGATAATGGTTGGGAGTATGTTGAACAAACATTACAAAATAATGGTGATGGCAATGTAACCTATAAGTATCTGATGAAAAGAAAAAACGAATAAATAATTGATTAATAATTTCTAATTAAAGGTCTATTGTATAGACCTTTTTTTATGCCTATTAATTAAATGTTGCAAGTTTTGTGATTTTTCCTTTAACAAGCTCATCAAGTTCAACATTTACTTGTGTTCCCAGAGGCAAGAAAACATCAACTCTCGACCCAAATTTTATAAAACCAAATTCTGAACCAGCAGTAATCGTTCTGTCTTTTTCAGCATATAAACAAATTCTTCTTGCAACAGCACCAGCAATTTGTCTGAACAAAACCTCACGCTCTTTATTGTCTTCCACAACAACTGTAGTCCTTTCATTATCAGTAGAACTTTTAGGATGCCAAGCTACCAAAAATAAACCTGGGTGATATTTAACATATTTAACTTTTCCCGAAATAGGATAATAATTGGCATGTACATTAAGGGGTGACATGAAAATAGAAACCTGAATTCTCTTTCCTTTAAAATACTCGGTTTCTTCTACCTCCTCTATCGCAACAACCTTTCCATCTGCTGGACACAAAACGGTTCCATCTTTGAAATCAACTTTTCTTGATGGAATTCTAAAGAATTGAAGAATAAGCAAAAAGAAAATCAATGGAATAATTGCCAAAACATATGATACAAAATGAGGTACAAATGAATATACATAACCAAATATGAAAAACTCTAATAGATGAACAATTAATAAACTAAACAAAATGATTCTGA
>NZQU01000049.1 GCA_002696025.1 Crocinitomicaceae bacterium | reverse complement strand
TACCATTAATTGTTAAATCACCAGCTATTCCTAGAGCCTGAAATATACTCATGTTGTTTTCTAAAAAACTATATCTTCCCGGAGAGTTAACCTCACCAATGACAGTGAAGTAAGCATTTAAAATTTTGATATCAACTGTGGAGTTTTTTAACACATCTTCTTGTTCTAATTGTTTTTGTATTTTATTAGATGCTTCACTCAAAGTTAGACCATTAACCATTATTGGATCAAGGATAGGAATATTAACATATCCTTCAGAATTAACCAAATAACCTTCAATTTGATAACTTAAAATATTTCCAGTTTGGGATGGATTTAAGCCAGAATTATATAATGAAGCTACATTTACAGATTTTGACGAAATATTAATTCTCAAGATATCGTCAGGCTTTATTTTTATATCCTTGAATTTAAAATTATAATCTTGTTTTAAATTGGCATCCTGTATTAATAGAATATCCTTTTTACTGGAACAAGAACTGCTGATTATAAATAGTAAAATTAATAATAGTCTCATGTAAAATTTTTACGAATTTAAGAATAATTAAGGATTAAAAAAATTATATTTCAATATCAAAAACCTACCAATTTTAAGTCATCCTGACTGAAATAAATAATTTTGGAATTATGAATTTTATTTGATAAAAATTATCATTTACCTAAAAAATAGGTTATTTTTTTAAAAAATAATTTTGGGTTTTGAAATATACGCTGTCTGTATGTTTTTGATTTCAACAACAAAATTAATCGGTCTAAAATTGTTAATATCCTATTAATGCATTTATTTATGTAATTACTCACAATCTCCAACTTAGGGAAAAGTATTTTATAATTATATATGGTTGAGGATATATAATTTCTGTTTTCATATCTAGGTATGAATAAGGAGCATAAGGAATAGAAGTGAACAATTGATGGCTGAATTATTGAATTATTATCAAAGTTTATAGATTCCAAATGAACAACATCCATGAAGGTTCTAAATGAAAAATTATTGTGATGAAATCCATTATCGTTATATTGCCAGTTAAATATGGCATGTCTCCATAAATTCATCTGGTTAGGAATAGGAAATCCATCAATATAAATTATATTTTTTGTAATCAATTCGGATGAAAAGTGATGAATATTTTTAAACTCAAGTGGCTCAATATGCAGTTCGACTGCAGCTATATAATTAGAATGCACTATTCTGTTTAAATCTTTTTTTGGTTTTTCTTTTAGCCCTTCTGTAAATTCCACATCATCATCATACAAGTAGGAAAAACCGTTTGAAAATAGAATATTTTTGGCTTTAATTAAGTCATGTTTTGGAATCAAAATATCAATATCTCCAATCATTCTTTCTTCCAATGTGTTGAAAGGCCTAAAAATTAACATTGCAGCTCCTTTCAGAAATACATGATTTATTTTATTCTTTTTAAGGATATTTGACAAAAAGAATATTTGTTTCTTTATAGCTTTATTTCGTTCATAATTTAAATCGGAAATTTCCTTTAAAAATATCATCAAATCTTTAGGTAAGTGATGTGCTAATTTTTTTCGTTTTAACGCTCCGTTAATTGCAGGTAAAACCAAATGTTTACTTCCCATTTTTACAAGTCCATCCCAAAAGATTTGGGATGGACTTGTAAAATAAAATTTATCTACTGCGGTTTTAGGGTCTAGGAGCTTTGCTATAAAACTTAGGATGTATTTTTGATTATGGTTGTTCATTTTTATTTCATGTACAGTTAATCATTTTAAACAGTAATTACTCCGAATAAAAAAGAATATCATCTTCCTTTGGATTAATAAATTCATGCTCTAAAGTTTTGTCCAAGCCGTTTTTCAGTTTAAATGGAGCATCAAAACATTTGTGTACTTTTTCAGCATCAAACTGTGTTGTAGCGCAAAACTTTTTAACCCTAACTGCACTAATTGGAAATTTTTTCCCTGACAAAAGTGAGAAAAAGTCAAAACAAAGTCCTCCCAAATATCCTAGCCAATATGGTAGTTTAAAATTTGAGCTATTTAATTCCATTTTTGTCTCAATTATTGAAACCAATTCATTCATTTTGTAATCTGGCTTATCAACATAATTAAATATTTGATAACCCATTTTTTTATTTAGAAGTCTGCTTTTGATAAAGGCTACAACATTTCCAACATAAGCCATAGATTTTATATTGTCACCTTTTCCAATCATTATGAATTTTCCTGAACTGATTTGTTTTAATAAATTGTAAACATTACCTCTATTTCTTTCTCCAAAAATAACTGTTGGTCTAATTATAGTTACAGATTTTCCAACAGGGTTATTATCATACCATTCTTTAATAGCCTGCTCAGCTAACCACTTACTTTTACCGTAGTGATTAAATGGATCTTTTTTATGATTCTCATTTGGATTTTTTTTATTTAATCCATAAACGGCAACAGAGCTGGTAAAGACTAAATTTTTAATTTGAAATTTATCCATTTTATCAAGAATATTTTTTGTTCCTCTAACATTCACATCATAATACATCGAAATTGGAGACACATCATCTCTATGCTCGGCTGCAAGAAGAATTACAGTCTCAACATCTTTAAATATTTTATCAAAGCCTTCTAAATCCAGAATATTTCCTATCGTGGTAATCTTATTGAAAAATGGACTAGGATTCTTATCAAAATTTATGACAGAATCATCTTGAAATTCTTTTATCAAAAAAGAGCCAACAAAGCCTGAACCGTCAATTACTAATTTATATTTTTTTTGCTGCGTAATGAATTAAAAAATTAACAATTAAAAAAAATGAAAAAAATGAATTATAACCTAATTCTTTTTTATATACTAACCAATTAAATTTAAGTTGTTTAATCTTACTTGAAGATATTGAAAAACTTCTTTTTCTGTAGACTGCTAATGGTTCAATAATTCCTTGGGTAGAACCTGTTATTTTAAGAATTTTAAACCAGAGAACCCAGTCCTGACGATTTCTAATTTTGGACATGTATTGCTTTCCTATCTTTTTAGAATCGTAGATAGCTGTCAAACAACCAACATAATTATTATTGAGCATTTTTCTAAAACTAATCTCTTTTGGACATATGACCTCTCCTATTTTATCATCTTCTTCATTGCAAACAATATAACTAGAATAGGTAAAATTCAGTTTGTTTTTTTTCATAAAATCAATCTGAATTTCTAGTTTATTTGGCAACCATAGGTCATCTGCATCACAAAAAGCAATATACCGTCCCTTAGAATGAAATATTGAATTATTTCTAGCAACCCCAGCACCACTATTATGTTTTAAAATAAATAGCTTAATTCTTTTATCAGCTTTAATATACTTGTTGATTATTTTAACTGTTAAATCATTTGAACAATCATCAGTGATTAATAATTCCCAATTTGTATAAGTTTGTTGCAAAATACTATCGATGGTTTTAGAAATAAACTTTTCTGAGTTATAGGCTGGTGTTATAATTGAAACAAGTGGTAAATTATTTTCCTTCATAAATTCTCAAAAAAAAACTAATATTAAAAATCAAAAATATAATCAAATCTTTAATAATGAAATAAAACTCCTGAGTTTAGAATTATCTGACTTTATTTTGCATCCATATTTTATTTGTAACTTAATATCTTCGCCAAAATACTTTCTAAATTCATCATCAACTAAATTTTTATTTATTTTCTGTAATACTTGTTCTATTTTAACAAAAAGATGTCCTTTTTCTTTCTGAATAATTTGATAATTAAGTTTTAAATTATTTTTTATATCAATGTTTTTAAATATATAATAAAAATATAAGCTTGGATATATTTTCTTAAAACCATAAATAGATTCTCCGATTCTTCCTGTAACTTCATTAATAATTTTATGAGCTCGCCCGCATTTACATTTTTTCATACTTGTATCTAATTGAATATAGTCACCAAGTTTATACCTAATGATTGGAAAAGATTTCATTTGAATATTAGTTACTACTATTTCATGATTAATTTCTTCTACAATTACACCTTCCATATTTATATGCATTTTTCCCTCTGGACATTCAAAAGCAATTATGCCAGATTCAGCAGCACCATACTCACTAATAATTTTAGTACCAAATGCTTTTAAAACTTCTTCATGATAACTATCATATATTTTTTCAGCAGTTCCTTTAACCATTTTAATTCCTTTTGGCTTAACAAGCTCATTATTATTTATAATCTTAGCAACCTCATAAATCATTGATGAATATCCATGTATATATTTCGCATCAGAAAGTTTTTTTATAAATTTTTCTAAATAAATATTTTCATAACTAAACACCCGAAACCTGTTCTGTAAATAATCAAAAAAATTAGTTTTAATTTTTTGAAAAAAAGAAAAATTAAATCCCCAAAAGTAACCATTCTTCTCCCATTGATATACATTGTGCCAAGAGTAACCTCTTTGAATTGATGCTCTATTAAAAGAATCTGCAGGCTCATCTCGAAAAAAAGACAATGATTGTCCAGTTGATCCAGAAGTTACAGATTTAAAAGTCCTTCCTTTATAATTTGCTTGAATAGTTCTTGTATTTTTTATAACATTTTCCTTATCGATTATTGGAATTTTATTTATATCTGCTAAGGCTTTTATTTGAGATGGATGAAACTTTTTAAGATTAAAAAAAGAATTGTAAAAGGCAGAATTTTCATATGCATACCAAACAATTTCTTTAAGTTTTTTAAGCTGATATTTTTCAAGCTCAGTTAATGACCAATCATTACTCTTGTTTAGAAAATGTAAATGATTTTTTAGAGAAGGATTTCTTAAAAAAACGCCAAAATTAAATATAATCCTTCTTAACATAAATATTAAATATTATAATTTTTATAATTAAAAATATTAACCAAAATTAAACTATCTTGTTTCATTTAATTCTATAATATATTTTGGAATGTTAAAATTCATTTCAATTTAATTGTATGGATCTATACAGGTTTTTTGCCAAATTGTAAACATAAATAATCTTCTAATCAAATATCTTGCAGTTTGGGAACCAGACTCAAACTCTTTCTTGATAATTGAAATATCTAAATTATTGGTTTGGACTAACAAATTATTCTTTAAGTCATTATTATAAAATTCTCTAAAAAGAGAGCTTTTTTTGAATATTGTTTCCCACGGTACGCTAAAACCAAGTTTTCTAAAATTAACCACTGAATCAGGCAGATTTTTTCCAACACTTTGGACTAATAAATACTTACCTTTTTTACCTTTATTGAATAAACATGATTCCATAGATAAAGTATTTTCAATAATTCTATGATCAAGAAAAGGTACTCTACACTCAATACTCGCCCCCATGGTCATTTTATCATTCCTGTCCAATACACTCGCCATATGAATAAACATATCTAAATACATACATTGCCTTGATGGATTATTTGGAAAAATACTTTTAGCTTCCTCCAGTAATTCTAATCTATATTTACTTTGATTAAAAGGGCCAGCGTAGCCAAACTTTTTTAAATCATCAGGATAAATATCAAACGCATTACACAAAACAGCATCATCAATTGTTTTTAAATTTAAGTATCTCTCTAATTTTTCAAATCGATTAATTATTCCATCTGAAGGTAGTTTTTTTAAAAAACTAAATACCAAACTAAAAAATTTTAAAAATCTAAAATATTTTAGAGGTTTATACCTATAATATCCTCCAAGTAATTCATCACCACCTTCACCTGAAAGTAAAACAGTAACCTTTTGTTTTGCAAATCTAGAAAGATCAAGCATTTGAGGATCATTATGGTGTACAAGGGGCTCGTCATATAAATAAGCTGCGTCTAATAACGCCTTATCCAAAGACTTTCCTTCTAGGTAAATCTTATTAAAACTAAGATTGAATTTTTCACTTACTTCCTTTGCTAATAAAGATTCATCATATTTTTTATCCTTAAATGCAACATTAAATGAATTTAATTTATTTGATAAATCAATTTGGCTGAGAGCATATGCTATAGAACTTGAGTCTAAACCTCCACTAAGCATAACACCAACTGGTACATCACTAATTGTACGATATTTTGTTGAAGAAATTAAAGTTTCTCTGAACCATTTGATTGGATTTTTTATTGGGTTAGATCTATTTTTATGTATTATTTTTGGTAAATCCCACCATCTGGAAATTGAAATCTTTTTCGTATTTGAAATCTTAATACAATGCCCAGGCAGCAATCTGTAAATATCTTTATACACAGTTTGTCTACCGGCTACATACTTGCTGAGCAACAACTCTTTACTAATTTTTGTATTAAATAATCTAGAAACTCCCGCTGCAAATATACCTTTTGGTTCACTTGAGAAATAAAATTTATTATTTTGTAAGGTCCAATAAAGTGGCTTTATACCAATTCTGTCTCTAGCTATGAACAGCTCATTTTTAATTTTATCAAAAATTGCAAAAGCAAACATTCCGTTTAGTTTGCTGAGCATATTTTTTCCATATATCGCATATAATTCTAATAAAACTTCGGTATCTGTTTTTGATTTAAAATTAATTCCTTCACTTATTAAATCCTTTTTCAACTCTTGATAATTATATATTTCACCATTAAATGTTATGATATACCTATCAGAAGAATCTTTCATCGGCTGTTTCCCTGAAGTTGAAAGATCAAGTATTGATAATCTTCTGTGTATTAAACCAATATTTTTAAATTGAAAAACTCCAAACTCATCAGGTCCTCGGTGATTAAGTACATCACCCATTTTAATTAGATTATCTTTAGAAATTTGATTTTCATTAAGGTCAAATACTCCACCAATTCCGCACATGATATTTATTTAATTTTATTGATTAATTTTTTCCAAGAGTTATAAACCACATCCCAATCATATTTCTTTACATTTTTTTTACAATTAATTGAAATAGTATTGTATAAATTATCATCATTTAAGAGTCTTTGGATTTGTTGACTAAAATGCTCAACCGTTTGTTCACTCAAAAGAATGTTTTTTTCGTTATTCCAAATCAAAGGGATTTCACCAACATTAGTACTAACAGCTGGGATTCCACATGATCCTGCTTCAATTAACGCAACACCAAAGCTTTCATAGCTTGTTGTATTTAGGTATACATGATGTGAATTAAATAAATTTGGCAATTCATGATTTGGAATAAATCCAGTAATTTTTATTTTAGCTTGTAATTTTAGCTCCTGTATCAGTTTTTTACATTTATCGAGTTCACCTTTATCAGGACCTACCATTGTCAGGGTTGCCTTAGAAAAATTTTTTAAAACTTTTGCAAATGAATAAATTGCCAATTGTGGATTGTAAATATCTTCGAATGCTCGTACCCATAAGAGCGAAAATTTATTAGTATTTCTATTTTCTTTAAAAATGTTAGTGTCAATACTGTTAGGTATGTAAACAACATCGTAACCTAATTTTTCAAAAAAATCCTTTAGAAATAGTGATGGGGAGGTAATTGTATTTGCCCTTGACAAAACCTTATTTACCCAATTTGGATATCTATTATAAAACTCATGAAATGCCCCACCATGTAAAGTAAATACTATAGGCTTTTTTAATAAAGTAGCAATTCTGGATACCAAATCCTCCATTATAAATGCTAAAAGCCCATAGCTTTGAAGCAATATTATATCATATTTTTTATAATTTAATACTGAGTAAACAGTGTGTGTCATTCTTAAAATCTTATTTTTAAAATGGCTGGTTTTAACTACACTATAACCTTTTATTTTTAATTTTGTATACAATAAGCCTCCAGGCCCAACAGGACCTGAGGGAGAATTAAAAATTGGGC
Organism: Crocinitomicaceae bacterium; assembly: GCA_002696025.1. Taxonomy (GTDB): domain Bacteria; phylum Bacteroidota; class Bacteroidia; order Flavobacteriales_D; family Crocinitomicaceae; genus UBA952. The sequence continues at coordinate 2,849 of NZQU01000049.1, read as the reverse complement.
CGACAATCAATAATTTCTTGTTTTGCAAAAAAGTAATATTTAATTTTTATTATAGAATTTATCGTCTGAAATAAATATTTTAGATCTTGAAATACCGATTAGAACCCATGTTATTGTTCCGGTTAAAGCTGAAATAAATCCAAAATAAATCAGAATAGTTATAAAGGGTAAGGACAAATAAATAATTTTTTGTTTAAAAATATTATTTAAAAAAATTGTAAGCCCCTTATAAAATAGTAGAGCGAATATTATCCCACCAATAATACCAAATTCAGTTAATATCTCAAGATATGTATTGTGAGTCGATCTCGTATTAAAATATTTATCTCTAAACCCAGCCTTAAGTAATCGATCATATTTGCGTAATTCAATTAAATCATAATCATAGTTAATAAAATTACCAAAACCTATTCCTGCAACCGGATATTCTTTAATAATACTAACTGATTTATCAATCATTAAAGATCTGACCATAAGAGACTTATCATAATTAATATCACCGTCACCTTCAGATAATATTAAGTTAGCTGTTCTTTCACTAACAGGTCGAATCAGATCGGCAATTTTAATATTAAAAGATGTAATAATTAAGAATAAAAATACTGCAAAGGAAAAATATTTAAATATATTTTTTTTTTTGAAAATTATTTGTAATCAAATAAATTACTAGTATTTGAAAAATAAATAAAATAAAACCACTTCGTCCATCAGTAAAAGACATCGCTAAAAAACATAGTATAATAAATAAAAACTTAAAATATCTAAGAGTTTTCTGGTTAGTAACAAAATGATAAGCAAATGGAAAAGAGCACAAAAAATTAAATACGAACTCATTACGTCTAAAAATATAGCTATACTTAATCGGACCTAATTCAAACTCAAACTGAAAGAAATAGTAAGTGCAAATTGAAAAAAGAAGACCATAAAAAAAATACTTTGATGTGTTGTATATATATTCAACTTTGAAATTTTTTTCAAAATATAAACCAACAGAAAGCCAATAAAACAATCTAGCAAAGAGTAATAATGTATTTGTAATTGACGGATTATCAACTTCACTTATAAAGTATGATGAAAATAACGATATTAAAGCTGAAATAAAAATTCCAGAGTAAATTAAGGAACTAAATGGGTTAGAGAATTTATATTTAGTAAAAATTAAATGAGAAAAAAATAAAAATAATGTAATGGACAATCCAAAAATATCTATGCAAGGAAAAGCTATGAAAAAAATAAATAAATTGTAAGCTTTTGATTTCATTTACATCAATTTAATTTTGTCCAAATCTTTTTTTAGTCGATATGACCAAACTGAATTTTCAATCTTAATATATTTGAAATAAAAAGTATAAGTCAAAAGCCATCCTGTAATATTACCCATAAAAATCTCTATTTTTTTTCTTTCATAATTTACAATACAATTAATTATGGAGCCCAAAATTCTTCCTAGTGCATAATGTTGATATCTTATAAAGCCGTAGAATAACGGTTTATTATTTTGTCTATAATATTCGTATGATAAAAATAATCTACTAAACATTACTCTCTTTGAAAAATTATAATAAGATGTTGAATAAGTACTATCAGAATAGTCATTATGTAAAAAATATTGTTTTTCGGCTGACCAGATATTTCCCGTCCTGCTAATAGTATACCCCATAATTCCATCTTCACCTTTTCCAAGTTTGTTTTCATATAAATCAAATAATTGGAAATTAAAATTCGAATATAAAAATTTTAAACTACAGGCAAATGAGCCTCCACTTAAATAATTTATATTTTCATTTGAAATACGTTCTCCCTTTATTCCGCAGTAAATATATTTATTTTTCTCAGCATTCATGTGACCTATTAAAAAAGATAAGAATCTGCTTTTTTTGTTTGTGAATAGGCTTTTTGGAACATTTTGAAGAAAATTGTTAATGTTTTTAAAATTTAAGTTAACAGCGATAATATTCTTTTTTTTAAAGAAATAATTTAAATCCTCAAACAATGTTTTATCAATTAGTGACATATCATCGTCAAGAAATAATACAATTTCGCTTGAGCAAAGGCTTGCGCCTAAATATCTTTGGTATGGTTGATTTTTATGACTTGAATGAATATGATTGATAATTGGGTTATTAGAGTTTATTTTTTCAAAATTATCAGAGCTATCTACAATTATTATCTTGGCTAAAAATTTATTGTAATTGGATAAGTCTTTAGCAAGTTCAAAAGCATGTTCTGATCGATTATAAGTAGCTATAACAACGTCTATCATGACTAGATTTAAATATAAAATTTAAAATAAATAGTATTATTTTATGTATTAAAAAATCATTTTTTTTGCTTTAAATAAAACAAGTAATTCTCCATTACTAAATAATCAACTCTTTCAGTTAGCAAGGAATTTATTGCTGTTGTTGGGTTGCTCAGAATTGGCTCTTCATGAGCATTAAAACTAGTATTTACCATTGCACCACATCCGCTTATATTATGAAACTCATTAAGAATTGAGTAATAAAGAGGTGATATATGTTTGTTTACAACTTGAGGTCTCGCTGTACCGTCAATATGAACAGTTGCTTGCAATAAATCATGATACTTAGGGTCTGTGTCATATGTTATTGTCATATAGTCTGCAGCTGGAACTTTAAATTCGTATTTTGGAAAGTATTTCTTAGCACACTTATCTAAAACAACTGGGGCAAAGGGCATAAATTCTGTTCTGTTCAATCTTTTATTTAATGTATCATTTACAGTTTTGTCAAATGTATTTAAGATGATGGATCTATTACCTAGTGCTCTCGGGCCCCATTCTAATGGTCCATTCCATAAACCAATTATTTTGTTTTTATATAATAAAT
>NZQU01000048.1 GCA_002696025.1 Crocinitomicaceae bacterium | reverse complement strand
CTCAGTAAGATTTAAAGCAGGAGCTGAACTATCAAGTAAAGTTAACTAATTTTACTCTTAGATAATCTTAAGAAAAGGGGCGCAAGCCCCTTTTTTTATTTAATTTATTTTAAATCTTTTATCATCAATTGAATCGTCTTCTTATTCCTAAAACTATTTGTTTCAATTGTATAAACAGCACTAAATGATAATCCAGCAGCTACCAAGTGTTCTTTTTCAATCATATTAAATGCAATAGCTTCAAGTTTGATATCTGAACCTTGCTGAACAAGCTCCATTTTTAGATGTTTGTTTTGTAATACTTTAGTCCCAACAGAAAATAAGTTTTTACTCATAAACAAGGGTTTTAAATTTTTTTGTCCAGTAGGTTCAAAGTGATCTATGATCTCTTTAAATCTTGGTGTTTTACTCCTGTTTTCATTGCTCTTAAAAATATCATTAAAATTAATTTCAGAGTTAATATTTAATGAAGGTATAAAGGGTTTATTATTCATTTGTTTTTTAATGTATCTATCTATATGTTCTACAAATGACTCGAAATTTTCTTTTTTAAACTTAACACCTGCAGCATTTGCGTGACCTCCAAATTGAAGTAGCATTTCACTACAACTTGTTATGGCATCGTGAATATTAATTCCTTCAATGCTTCTTGCGGAGCCACTTAAAATTCCGTTTTCTTCATTTAATATTATTGTTGGTTGATAATACTTTTCAATTAATCTTGATGCTACAATACCCAAAACACCTTTATGCCAATTTTGATCATATAGTATTGTACAATTAAGAGAAGAAAATTTTTTATTATTTGCTATTTTGTTAATTGCATCATTTAAAACATTCTGATCAAGTTCTTTTCTTTCATTATTATCTTTTTGAATATCTTGAAGAATTGAATTTATCTCATTTTGATTTTTTGAAGTTAAAAAGTCTACAGCAAAAGTTCCATTTCTCAATCTTCCAACAGCATTAATTTTTGGTGCAATTGCAAAAACAACATCTTGAATATCTAAAGGAAATGTCTTGTTTGAAACTTGGATTAATGATTTAATAGGTGGGCTAGGTAGGGTGTTCAGCTTTAAAAGGCCATGAAAGGCAAGGATTCTGTTTTCGTCTACTATAGGTACCATATCAGCCCCTATACTTATAGCAACTAGTTCAAGATCTATAAATAGCTTTTTATTATTCCATTCCATTTTTTTATAAAAGGCTTCAAGAAATTTAAAACCAACTCCACAGCCAGATAAACCTTCAAATGGATACTTGCAATCTTTTTGTTTTGGATTAAGAATAATGCATTTAGGGGGGTAATCATCGACATCATGATGGTCACATACAATAAAGTCAATATTTTGATCTTTTGCATAGCTAATTTCATCTTTTGATTTAATCCCACAATCAAGCGATATAATTAAATCAATATTGTTCCTTTTGGCATAATCAATCCCAACATTGCTAATTCCATAGCCTTCTTTAAATCGGTCTGGAATATAATATGTAAGGTCAATGTGATCGAATAAATTCCTGAATAATAGTGCTACAGATGTGGTTCCATCTACATCATAATCCCCATATAGCATTACTTTTTCATTATTCTTATAAGCTTTAATTAAACGATTTACGGCATTTTCCATATCCTTCATCAGGAATGGGTCGTGCAGTTTATTTAAGTCCGGCTTGAAAAAATCAAAAACCTGATCTTTTTCTTTTAAATTTCTTTGAAGAAGAAGTTTGGCTGTAATTCTATCAGTTTTGACCTTAGAGATAAAACTTTCAATTTCAGATTTTGATACGGTGTTATTTATGATCCAATTTTTTTTCATCACAAATTAATTTCAAGTAAATAATCTTGATTGGTGTAATATAGAAAGCCTCTTAATTTTGGTAGATTCATTTGACGCAGATAATTAGCGTACTCTCTAAGTTGTAATTGATGTTTTTCATTTTCTTGTCCTGTTTTAAATTCTATAATATTTGTTTCGTTTTTTTTAAAAATAATTTTATCTGGTCTTTTGATATTAATTCCATCAATAATAATATTAGGCTCGCTAATTATTTTAGTGTTCTTTTTTAGTAAATTTTGATATTCTATATTGTTGAAAAGACTGTTTACTTTATTTTTTAATTCTTCTTTAAAGCATATTTCAATTTTGCCAAGTTGGACAAATGAGTTTAATTTATTTTCTAAATCTCGCGGGTAATTAACCTCTGATATTAGCAAATGAAAAGCATTTCCAAATCTTTGTTCTTTAATAAGGGAACTGTCTTTTTTTCTTTTTGATAAAGCTATATCTGGGAACCAAAGTGAGTCAGATTGAAGAGATGGCACAAAGAAATCTTCTTGTCTTCTTGCTTTTATTTTGCTTCTAGGTATTTCTTTACCCCAAGTGTAAGAATCTTCATTCTTTTTATGTGTTTTGTCTTGCTCGATTTCGTTATGAATAACTATTCCTAGTCGGTCTTTTTTGTGGTAATTAATCCCATAAATTCGATCTTGAGCTCTTGTTAATGCAACATATAACAAATTTATTTTATCAGTTAAAATTTGATTAGATTCTTCATTATATGCTTTCTTTAGTTCTTCAATTTGTGTGTTTTTTTTAAGACTTGTGTGTGTGATTTCATCATCTATTTTTAGTAAAAATTTATTTAATGAAAACAATTGAATAGAAAAGTCAATGTTAGGTAAAATGACAATGGGAAATTGCAAGCCCTTTGATTTATGTATTGACATCATTTTTATAGCATTCTCAGTTTCTGGAATTTGAACACTCATTTTGTCAGCATTTTTTTCAAAATAGGTTAAAAATGAATGAATGTCTCCTGATTTCTCATTTTGATAATTAAAAACAATGTCTGAAAGGTGATGTAGATATGCATTTTCAAGCTCATTCCAATCCATTAATTTATAAAACTTTTGGAGGAGTCCATATATGTTTTGATATTCAAAAAACAAATCTTTGTAAGCAATAAAATTTTCATTGACAAATCGCTTGTCATTGAATCGTTTTCTTTTTTTATTGTTTTGTAAAACTTCATCAAAATAAGTCCAGTATTTATTTTGATCTCCCTTTATTTTAAAAAACAAATAAGCAAAATGTTTTATCTCAGCTTTATTTTTAGGATTAACTCTTCTTTTAAGATATGATATAAACAAAGAAACTTTAGGTTCATTTTTAATAAATAATGAATCACTCGAAACAACAAGAATGTTTTTTTTAATTAATTCAATACCCCATAAATTTAATGGTGAGTTGTTGTTGTTTAATATACAAATATCACCTCTTTTATATCCATCTTTTTCACATCTTTCAATAAAGTTGATAATGTGATTCACTTGCTTTTTCATCAAATCTCCATCTTCAGTTTCTTTTGAAATAAGGTGAACATATCCAGTTTCGTTCCTATAAGTTTCTTGTTGAACAGAATCATAAAAACCTTTCGAATTATCTGGTAGTTTTCCAGCCAATTTTTTAAATAAATTATTATTAAAATTTACAATTGATTTAGATGATCTTCGATTTTGTTTTAATGTTTCTTTTTTCCCATTTAACTTAAAAAAGTTAGACTTTTCATTTAAATAACTATGGTTTTCAGGATTGTATATTTTAGGAAGGTGAACAAATTGCTCAGCCAAACCATTTCTAAATCTGTATATTGCCTGTTTTGGATCACCAACAATGAAATTTGTATTTCCATTTGAAATAGACTCTTCAATTAACGGGATCATATTTAACCATTGTAATCTTGAGGTGTCTTGAAATTCATCCAATAAAAAATGATTGTATTTGGTTCCTATTCTCTCATATATATATGGTGTTGACGAGTCTTGAATTAATTTTGATATCAATTTGTTAAATTCAGATATTCGAATAATTTGATCAGCACTTTTAATATTAGATATTTCATCAGATATAAACCTTAATAAAGCTACTTTATGAAAATTATTTTTAAGAAGGTTTGTAATTTCATATGCTCTTAAATTTACCATTCTGTATTTGTGAGCTAATTCGATTGCCTCTTGAAGTTCTTTTGGAAAAACTCGACCTTTACCTGGCTCTTTAGAGCAATTATTTATTGTTGTTTTATTTATTTCTTGTTCAAGACTATCATAATGCTCCATTTTTCTAAGTTGTTTTCCAACAGTGCTTTTTCCTGGAAGGGCATCATCATTAATATTTAATTTATTATAAATATTAAATGCATTAGTAGTTAACTGTTCATATTCGGAATTTATTTTTTTAATCTTATCATTCCATTTTTTAAAGTCATTGGCATTAATTTCTTGATGTTTTAATTCTTCAATTTTTGGAAAATATGTTTCTTTATTTAAAATTTCAGCAAAATCAATCATCTGATTTCTGATGTCCCATCTTTTTCCGTCATCAATATTCTTTTTTGCATAATCATAAACCAACTCAGTGCTTTCTTTATGCTTTTCATTTCCAACATTACTAATCAAAAGGTCTATGCTTTGTTCTATGATTTCTTTTTCCTCTAAAATAACTTCAAATTGACCAGGTAAATCAAGGTCTCTACTAAATTGACGAATCAGTTTTAAATTAAACTTATCTATTGTCATTACATGAAATTCCTCATAAGAGTGCAATAGTTTTTTTATTTGTTTTTTTGCTGTTTCAGTAATTTCTGTTTCAGTAAATCCATCAATTTTTTTTAATGTTTTTATATAACTCTTAGTCGTTTCATCAATATTATTTGGGTAATTAGAAAGGCCGAATATAGATTCAATGATTCTATACTTCATTTCATTTGCTGCTTTATTCGTAAAAGTCATGGCAATAATTTCACTTATCGAATGCTCTTTTTTATTTGCTAACAACAATCTTAGAAATTGAAGAACAAGCTGATACGTCTTGCCACTTCCGGCTGATGCATTGTATACTTTAAGAGGTTTTTCCAAATTGGATTGATTCATTTTATAGTTGAATTACATCTATGATAATAAATATATTTAATTTTCGTTCTAAAATGAATTAAATTTGTGTGTATGAGGTTTTTATTATTCATATTTATTTCATTTTTAATATTTAGCTGTGAAAAAGACAAGCCGTTACCAGCAGCAGTTGAATTAGATTACCTAACAGTTAATTTACAGCCTTTTTATGGTGTTGATTCACTTTATCTTGATTCATCTTATATAACCAGTGAGGGTTACAAGGTGAAATTTACTGATATCAGATGTTTTTTTACAAATATTAAAAATGGAGATTCAACTTTAAATCAAGCATCACTTTATGACTTTAGAGAAACAGGAAGGTTTTTATTTCGTTCACAAGGTAATCCCATCGATTACAGTAGTTTGTCTACTTTAGTTGGTGTAGATTCATCATTAAATCATAGTGATCCATCTGCATTCCCAAATGAAAGTGTTTTAAATATATCTAATGCGGGGACTATGCACTGGGGTTGGAACCCAGGTTATATTTTTATTAGTGTCGAGGGTAAAGTGGATACAATTTCTAGTGCTTCTTCGACTTTTGATAAAAACTTTACATTCCATGTTGGAACAGATTCGTATCTGGGGTCAAAAATCTTCTCTTCAATAAATTGGCAAACTCTTGAAGATCATGAGTACTATTTTGATTTGAAATTAAACATGCAAACATTTTTAAATAGTTCCAATTATCAGATAGATTTATCTAATGAGTTTATTACTCACAGTGCTTCAGGTCAAGAAACATTAACAAATAAAGCTTTTTCAAATTTTATTGAATCTATTTCGCAATAATTAATGAGGTTTTTACTTTTATTCATATGTATTGTTTTTATTACATTCTCCTGTAAAAAAGACAGGGCTGAGTATCAAGCTACACCATACTTTTTAGACATTCCATCTCATTTCCCACCAATGGAGATACCTACTGATAATCCCATGACTGTTGAGGGTGTTGAATTGGGTCGTTATCTTTTTTATGAAACAAAATTAAGTGGAGATAACTCAATGAGTTGTGCATCTTGTCATGCTCTCAATAAATCATTTTCGGATTCAAATCAGTTTTCGGTTGGAATTGATGGAGTATACGGATCAAGGCAATCAATGGCATTAATTAATTTAGGATGGGATGATTTCTTTACTTGGGATGGTCGCGCATCTTCAATAGAAGAACAAATACTTGAGCCAGTCCCTAATCCAATTGAAATGCATCAAGAATGGAAGGATGCGGTTCTCAAATTAAATAGTGATGTGACATATAGAAATCGATTTTTTAGAGCTTTTGGTGAGGGGGGGATTGATTCTAATAAAGTTTCTAAAGCAATTGCTCAGTTTATTAGAACAATGATTTCATACACTTCTAAATATGATGTAATGTACAAATATGAAAATGGCATTGTATTGTCATCATATGAGCAATCAATCCTTCAAAATATTGATACAGAAGAATGGGGTGGGTATGATTTGTTCAAAAGTTTAAATGGTGCCGATTGTTTTCATTGTCATAATGGACCATTAATGAGAGTAAAAAAGTTTAGCAACAATGGCCTTGATGCTACATTTTCTGATTTAGGAAGGGGAGGTGTTACAGGAAATAATAATGATAATGGGAAATTTAAGGTTCCAACTTTAAGAAATATTGAATATACAGCTCCATATATGCACGATGGCAGATTTACTACTTTAGATGAAGTGATTGAACATTATTCATCAGGAATACACGTAAGTCCAACAATAGATCCACTTATTGAATTTTCATCTCAGGGAGGTGTTCAACTTGATGCTCAGGAAAAGTATTTATTAAAAAAGTTTCTTTTAACTTTATCTGACGATTCTTTTATAAATAATCCTAACTTTATGAATCCACATTAATTTTGTAGCATATGAGTGATAAAATTAGATTAACTACAGAAGATAAGGCATTACAAGTAAATTTGAATACTGAAATTTATGGATGTTTTGCAGAAATTGGAGCAGGACAAGAAGTTGCCGCAAATTTTTTTAAAGCCGGTGGTAGTTCAGGAACAATAGCTTATACGCATTCTGCGTATGATATGAAAGTATCTGATTCCATGTATGGAGAAACTTCAAGATATGTATGTGAAGAGCGTTTGATTACCATGATGGATATCGAATACAAAAATTTAACTTCCAGGTTGTCTAGTAGAAATACTGAATCTAAGTTTTTTGCCTTTTGCAATACTGTTGAATCTTTAAATTATCACAAAACAAATCAAGGGAAAGGTTGGGTTGGAATGAGATTTCAATTAGATGTTGCTGCCAAACCAAATGATGTAATTATTCATGTGAAAATGCATGATAATGGTCATAGAGCACAGCAAGATGCTTTGGGTATATTAGGTGTTAACTTAATTCATGCTTGTTATTACAACTATAAGAATTTAGATGATTTTTTAACTGCTTTGGTTCAGCGTCTTCCTCGAGAAAGAGTTGAAATTGATATGTTAAGGTTTTCCGGTCCAGACTTTGAAAGTGTTGACAATCGTGTAATTGCATTAAATCTTGTAAAGAGAGGAATTACAGATGCAACTATGTTTGATTTATCTAAAAGAGTGTTACAACCTGCTACAGCATTGTATAAAAAAAATATATTGCTTATGAGAGGTCGATTTAGACCAGTTACAAAAGTTCATATCGACATGATTGAACAAGGCAAAGAGCAGTTTTTAAAAGAAAATAAAGTTGATGAAGATAATTTAAGAGTAATTATCGAACTTACATTAAAAGATCTTACAGCTGATGGTAAAATCTCCGATCAAGATTTTATGGATAGAGTAGATTTACTTAGCACACTTGGTTATACTGTTATGATTACAAATTATCTTAAATATTATAAGATGATTGATTATTTGTCAGGTATAGCAAAAGGCAAATTATTAGGGGTTATTTTAGGGGTGTATAATTTAGCAAATGTTTTTGAAGAGAATTTTTATTCAAATCTTCCTGGAGGAATATTACAGGCTTTTGGTACAGGCTTTGGCCATAATGTCAAATTATTTGTTTATCCTGCAATTAATGTAGAAGACGGAGAGCTATATGAATTATCAAATTTTCAGACAGAGCCAAATTTAAAAGGCTTATTTGATTACATGGTGGATAATCATAAACTAGTTGCATTTAATAACTACAATACAAAGTATTTATATATTCTTTCAGATGATGTTTTGAGTAAAATAAAAGCAGGTGCATCAAGTTGGGAAGAAGATGTTCCAACTGAAGTTGCCAAAGCAATAAAATTTTATGAATTATTTGGTTACAAAGAAAAAATCACATCCTAGATGCCACATATTAAAAATGCTCTAATTAGATATAGAATTTTAGACAGGGCAATAGGAAATAAGTACAATCCGTATCCAAGTAAACAAAAGCTTAGAGAGTTGTGTGAGGAGGATTTATTTGGTTCAACCAATGGTTCTCATATTTGTGATTCTACAATAGAGAAGGATTTGTTTGCAATGAAAATGGAGCATGATGCACCAATTAAATACAGTAGAAAATATCATGGGTATTATTATACTGATGAAAACTATTCCTTAAATGACACTCCATTATCTCAAGAAGATTTAGAATCTATAAGTTTTGCCGTTAATACGCTAAAACAGTTTAGAGATGTCTCGATGTTTAAGCAGTTTGGTCAGGCCATTGATAAAATTGTAGATAGAGTTGCTGTAGAATCAAAACAACCACTTGAAGATAACAATGAGTTAATTCAGTTTGAATCTGCTTTTTCAGAAGGTTCGAATGATTTTTTAGGTACTGTTTATGAGGCGATATGCAAGCAAATGAAACTAGTTTTTGTATATAAAAGCTTTGTTTCTAATTCATATACAAATCGAGTTGTTTCCCCATTGTTATTAAAGCAGTATCGAAATAGGTGGTATTTAATTTCTTATGATTCAAAAAAAAAATCAATAAGAACTTATGCATTAGATAGAATGAGTGAGGTTCATATGGCCAATGATAAAATAGATCTCAACCATAACTTTAATGCTTCTGAATATTTCAAGTTTGCTACTGGAATTACTGTTTTTTCGGGTTCAAAACCTCAAAAAGTGGTTTTAAAAGCTTCAAGTGTTGCATCTAAATATATCAAAAGTCAACCTTTTCATAATTCTCAGTTTATAATTAAGCAAAATGATGAATACTCGTATTTTGAATTGCATATATTTATTGCTGAGGAGTTTATTATGAATATTCTTGGTTTTTCTGGTGAAATTGAGGTGCTTGAACCTGTTTCTTTACGTCAAGAAATTATTGAGAGAGTCAATCAATTAAATAAGTCGTATTCACTATCTTAATATTATTTTTTTTTCTCAAACAAAATAAAATAATTTGTAATTAAAGATGAATAGTCTATATTTGAATATTATTAACCATTAAATTAATCGCCTATTGCTATAGTATTACGTTAAATTATTTACTAAAACGAATACCTATGCATGCGATTAAATCTCTTGAAGATTCCCAATTAATATCTCTGTATAAAAAAGGCAACGAAGATGCTTTTGCAACCTTGCTTTATAGATACAAAGACAGAATATTTAGATTTATTTTGTCTAAAGTCAGAAATAAAGATTTAGCTGAAGATATTTTTCAGGAAGCCTTTATCAAAGTTATCAAAACTATAAAGTCAGGTTCCTATAATGAGGAAGGTAAGTTCTTGCCATGGGCAATGAGAATATCTCATAATTTGGTGATTGATTATTTCCGTAAAGCTTCACGTACTTCTTTCGTTTCAGAATCTTCTTCCTTAAATGAAGACTTTAATATTTTTCATACTCTTTCCTCTCAAAATCCAAATATTGAAGATCAAATTACTAACAAAGAAAGATTGTCTCAGATGGTTGAATTGGTTAACTATCTTCCAGATTCTCAAAAAAGAATACTTAATATGAGAATTTTCAAAGATTTATCTTTTAAGGAGATTGCTAATATTGAAGAGGTAAGTATCAATACTGCTCTTGGTAGAATGCGTTATGCATTAATTAATCTTAGAAAGTTGATAAAAGAAAATGGAATCCAAATG
>NZQU01000047.1 GCA_002696025.1 Crocinitomicaceae bacterium | reverse complement strand
TGCTCTCCATGATTCCAAAACCACTCTTCATTTACAGCTGTAGACAGATCATCAACAGATGGGTCGGAAAAATACTGTGATTGAGCAGAAGCATTTGGATTTTCATAACAGTTTGTACTAACATCATCAATGTAATCAGAAAATGTTTTCACATAAGCAACTTCAAATCCAACTCTCCATATACTGTTGATGCCGAATCTCATACCAAAACCAAAAGGAACTGTTAATGTAACAGGTGCATAGCTATCAATTACATCTCCTTGACCTTCGGTATTCAACGGTCTCAACCTATGCCATTCGCCATTAAGATCTTGAGCTGAAGGCGAAAAAGCAAGCATTCCAATACCTGTAAATAAGTAGGTTTGGTGATTTCTATTTTTAGCTTGTCTAACTCCTGGAAAGTTATATTTTGGACTAAATGCTTCTTTTGAAAAAAGTATGTATTCAATCCTTTGTTGCAATTCAAGTGAAAGACTTCTAAAATGTAGATTTCTAGAATTTCTTATGTAATTTTCAGATAAAGCATCATCTCCTTTCAAAGTGAATAAACAAATAGAAGAAGTTGTCGCAAATTTTGGATGAAAACGCATTCTGTAGCCAAACCATGCTGCTACTCCAGTTGATTTAAGGTTCATATCCTTAAGACTGTTTGATTTACCAATATCTGGAGACCCACCTAAGTCACCTAAAAACTGAGTTGCACCAAGGCCAAACTGTAGTTCATGTTTCTGCAAAGACCAATTTTTTTGAGAATTAAAATTTGCATGTTGCGAATTTGCAACTCCGGAAACAAAGAATGCCAATAAAATAAAAAGAATATTATGTCTCATCATCCCAAATAATATTTAAAAAACGAAGATAAGAATAATTTTACTTGTCACAAAAATAAATTAACAACTTTTTAGTGGTATATAGCTGTTTAATTACATAAATGATATAAATAACAATAAAGATGCTATCCCAACTATACCATAAAATAAAGGTTTTTTTAATAAATCAACCTTTTGATTTTTGTAGTTTTTTAATATTTTACTAAAGTTCTGACGATCTTTAATTTCTTTACTGGATGGGGATTTTCGATCAATAACGATATTTATTTTATTCATAAATTATTCTATTTGATTGAAATGGTGCCTTAGTTTCATTAACACTCTAAAGGTTTTAACTTTAGCATTGTTCTCTGTGATATTTAATATCTGACCAATTTCTCTAAATGATCTTTTTTCAAAGAACCTCATTTCAATAAGTTCAACATGTTCATATTTTAGACGTGAAATAGCCTCCAATAGTTGCTTTCTGTTCTTTTCACAATGATTTGGAATGATTTCATCCATCATTTCTGATAATTTAATATTATCTAAAGAAACTGTTCTTTTTACCTTCCTCTCTCTATATGATTGGTTTAATTCACTTTTTGCTATTCTAAACAACCAAGAAGAAAAAGGAAGCCCCCTATATTCGAATTTTTTAATGTTTATTAAAGCCTTCATAAATACAACAGATGTTATATCATGAGCAGTGTCAATATCATCCATTCTATTGTAGATATATCTAAAAATGGATTCATGGTAAATCTTATAAAGTTTACCGAAATTTTCAGGGTTCTTTTGAGCTTCAACGATTAAAACTCTTTCGCTTTCAAGACGCTGTTGATCTTGATGGAAGATTGAATTTACTTGCATAGATTTTGGTTTTTGGTTTATTGCAGATTGGTGGTCTACATATATTCATAACGCAAGTATTTTTAAAAAATAACAAGTTCAATAAAAATATTGTTATTACATCTTTGTTACTTTTGCACAAATTAATATCTTCATATGGAAGTTTTAGAATCATTTTTTAGCTCTATCAACCCTGTATATGCTGCATTAATAGCTACTATATTCACATGGTTTCTTACAGGGGCAGGAGCTAGTTTGGTTTTTTTCTTTAAATCCATGCACCGAGGGGTTTTAGATGGTATGCTAGGATTTACAGGAGGTGTTATGGTAGCAGCTAGTTTTTGGTCATTGCTAACCCCTGCTATTGAAATGTCACATAAAAGCTACCCTTCAATGCCTTGGTTTCCTTCAGCAGTCGGTTTTTTATTAGGAGCATTATTCTTGTTTTTTCTTGATAAAAAGCTGCCTCATTTACACATAAACTTTAAAGAAAATGAAAAGGAAGGTGTGAAAACCCAACTTCATAAAACCACATTATTGGTTCTTGCCATCACATTGCACAATATACCTGAAGGATTGGCTGTTGGAGTTCTTTTTGGAGCTGCAGCTAATGGAATCGATGGCGCTACTATTTCAGGAGCCATCGCTTTAGCCATTGGTATTGGCATTCAAAATTTCCCAGAGGGTTTTGCTGTTGCAATGCCATTAAGAAGAGCTGGAGCTAGCAGATTTAAAAGTTTTTGGTATGGGCAATTATCTGCAATTGTTGAACCAATTGCCGGAGTTGTTGGGGCATTAGCCGTTATCTATATTCAACCTATTTTACCATTTGCTTTGGCCTTTGCTGCCGGAGCTATGATTTTTGTAGTTGTAGAAGAAGTAATTCCAGAAACCCAAAGAGATAAATATACCGATATTGCCGTTTTAGGATTTATTGGCGGATTTGTTGTAATGATGATTTTAGATGTTGGTTTGTCTTAAGCTATTTGGCTTTTTTTTCTAACATTGGAACAAATTTAAAAACACCAAATTCTTCCTCTGCCGTTTCAGTTTCGGAAATCTTAGTTATTTTTTTCATTAATTGTTCTTCTCCTTCTCCTATAGGTATGATCATTACACCTCCAACTTTTAACTGGTCAATCAATAGCTTCGGAACATGTGGAGCACCACAAGTGACCAAAATCTTATCATATGGCTGATAAAGTTCAACACCTTTATAACCATCACCATAATATAACTTTGGAGAATAACCAAAACGATCAATTATATGCTTTGCGCTAATAAAAAGTTCTTTTTGTCTTTCAACACTATAAACTCGAGCTCCAAGACAGCATAAAATACAGGTTTGAAAGCCCGAACCCGTTCCAATTTCTAAAACTTTATCACCAATACCTAATTCTAATAATTGGGTTTGAAAAGCAACAGTATAGGGGTGCGATATGGTTTGCTTTGCACCAATTTGAAAAGCAATATTGGTATAAGCTTTTTCTTCGAAAGCCAAATCAAGAAAAAAGTGTCTAGGTATTTTAAAAAAAGCATCTAAAATGTTTTGATCATGAATTCCTTTAGCACTCAATTCATCAATCATCTTTTTTCTGAGCCCTTTATGCTTATAAGTATCGTTCATTGAACAAAAGTACGGATTGATATAAGTAAACTCAAGACATTTTTATAAACAATTGAATGTTTGGTTATTTGACTTAAGTTAATTCATAAGTAGAATCAACCAAAACTTCTTTTAATGAGTTTTTAATTGCATAATTAAATCCTTTATGAATGGCGTGTGAACCAACATTTCCTTTTTTATCAATAGCAATAAAACAACATTGAATGTTTTTTACATTTTTTTCAACTTTTATGATTCGTCTTACAGCCTCTTCACAAGCTTCTTGAGGAGTAAAGCCATGTCGCATAGACTCAACAACCGTATGGCTTCCTGCAATTTTAATTATTGACTCCCCTACTCCTGTAGCACAAGCTGCACCAACTTCATTGTCCACAAAAAGACCTGCACCAATGATTGGAGAATCACCAACTCTCCCATGCATTTTATAAGCCCAACCACTTGTAGTACAAGAACCACTTAAGTTGCCTTTTTTATCTAGTGCAAGAAGCCCTATTGTGTCATGATTTTCAGAGTTAACTTTAGGTTTTGATAATTTATCACGATTTTGTTTTTTCCATTCTTTCCACTGCTTTTTAACCTCAGGAATTGGCGTTTTAATTTTTTTAAAATCATTATCAAGTGCAAACTTTTTAGCTCCTTCACCAACAAGCATAACATGTGGCGTTTTTTCCATAACTGCACGAGCTACTGATATCGGATGTGCTATCCCTTCAATAAAAGCAACTGAACCACAATTAGAGTTGTGATCCATAATGCAAGCATCTAAAGTAACATGCCCCTCCATATCAGGCATACCTCCTATCCCTACACTTCTGTTATTTATATCAGACTCCGTAATTTTAACTCCAGATTCAACTGCATCAATTGCATCACCATTCATTTTAATTTGATCCCAAGCTACTTTATTTGCATCTAATCCATGATTCCAGGTTGAGATTACTACAGGAGAGAAATGATCTGAAGATTTTTTTTTATCTCCAGAAAATAAGTCAAACCCATGTGTCGAAAAAACACCTGTCAACATACCCAATCTAATTAAATCTCTTCTTTTCATTTGTTTTTCTTTTTCAATTTCTCAATATTTCTCCAATTCTTATATTTCCTTCTATAAATCTCATGCTGTGCATTTGTGATTGAAAAATGATGCATTCCTGAATAATTTGCTTGTGCCATCATAAAAATCCATGGCACATTTTTAACATTAAGAACAGAGTCAATCACTTTAGAAGGGCTTATACATATGGGGCCAGGAGGAAGACCTTTTATGTAATAGGTATTATAAGGACAATCAATATCTCTATGCTTGTATGTTAAATCCTGAACACCTTTAAGTTGATCTCCCCAGCAAAATTTAAAAGTTGGATCGCTTTGAAGAGGTATGTTTTTTTTCAACCTATTTAAATATAAACCCGCAATTATTGGCCATTCATCAGCATGTTTGCTTTGCTCTGAAAATACGATACTTGCTAATGTAGTCACCTCAGCAGGTGAATTAAGCCCCATTTTTTTAACTTTTTCTAATTTATCTTTTGTCCAAAATTGATCATATTCAAACTTTATATTTTTTATAAAATCTTGCTCATCTGTATCGAAATACATTCTATAGTTTTTAGGAAAAAAAATAGAGATCAATTCCTCTTTTTTATTTAAATTAAATAATTCTAGTGTTTCACTTGAATTTAACAACTCAATCAAAACATCACTATCAACTTTGATGCATTTCTCTACATGAGCAGCTAGTTTATATATGTTTTTGAAATTATATATATTGACATTTACTTTTAATTCAGCATTTCCATTACCCTCTTTGTTTTGAGTAAAACCCCAAACAAGTTCTTTAAAATTAGTTTTAGTTTTAATTAAATATTTCCCGTCTGCTATATTTTTTTTTGTCAAATTTCGATGCCTAGCCAATACAAGAAAGTTAGTTGTATCATCAATTACATTTTTTTTTAATAGAAAGTCTGAAAGGTCTTTTAAACTTATGCCTTCATCGATAAATAGAACAACTTCTTTTTGATTGACACTGAAGTTTTTTGAGGCCAAATATGCTTGTAAAGATGGCCTAAAGTAATAATAAAGAATCGCTATTAAAATAATTAGCAATAAAAATAAATTCCTTTTTTTTAAAAGCATAATTCAAAATATTTAAAGCTTAAATCATTATTTAATGATTTGGAATGAATACAATCTGGCTTCTTTTTCATAATAAAGCTGTTTTTAGAAAACAACGATTGACTAATAAGGTTGTCTTCACTAATAAAACAATACAATTTTTTTAAAGCTAATGTATTTAAACAAAAATCTTTAACCAATTCAATACTTTCATTTGCAAATCCTTTTCTTCTATTTAATGGATCAACAATTAAAACCCCGATTTCTGCTGTTTTTATTTGAAAATCTACATTATATAAATCAATTGTTCCTAAAGGGGTATTGTTTGATACATCACAAATAATAAATCTCATCTGATTGTACTTAAAAATATCAGATTGATTTTCAATTAACTCTTGAATTTGAAAAATTGAAATTGGCAAATCAACATGGGTAAAAAGTTTATTCTCCGGGTTGTTTTCCCAAACATATAATAATGTTAAATCATTAATATTTACTGGACGAATCAGTATTTTTTCACCTCTGAATATTTTTGATTTCATAAATTCTTTTAATAATATCTTCTTTAGAATATTTTACAATTCCCACTTGATTACCTTGTTGATTAAAACAAGCCACATTTTTAATTTTATTATTTTCTCTTAACAAGCTGAGTAAATCTGGTAAAAGCAGACTTTGGTCTTCTAAATTTAATGTTTTTAAGATTGGTGTTAAACAAGTGTGATTTATACCTTCATTTAATTTGAAACTTTCAAATATCGAAAACAAATTACTCTTATTGATGTCATGTAACAATTGAACAAGTATAAAAGGTGTTTTTTTATTATTTAGAAAACTTAAAACAGACTTTGTATCAAGACCTAGATCTAAGCCGTTCGCTTTTAAACTGAAATACTTGTTGTTGTTTGAAAAACCAATATGAGGAGGTTTTTTATCATTGTTGATCACCCATAAAACTGAATGCATAAAATTTACATCTTCAATTTTACAAAATGAATTATTAAATAAATAACTATACATCAAAAACACCTTCAAAAATTAATTCCGCATTACCTGTCAAGTAAATATTTTCAAATCCTTTATTCTTTGAATAATCAGTTTGAACAAGCAGCTCTCCACCTGCTGAAATAACATGAATAGAAGAGTTACCATGAATATTATTCTTATATAAATAACTAAGTGCAGAGGCAACTATACCAGTTCCACAGGCTAAAGTTTCATTTTCAACTCCTCTTTCAAAGGTCTTGATTTTTAATGTCTTTTTATCAATTTCACTCACAACATTTACATTGATTCCTTCAGGTAAAAAAGAAGCTGAATGTCTTATCTTTCTTGCTTGCTCAACAAAGTCATCTAGCAAAGATGAATCATATGATATGTAATGAGGAGAACCTGTATTTAAAACAAATACATCCCCATTAATTTCTTTTACCTCTTGAACATCTTGGATGCTAATTGTTACTTTTTTATCACTCAAAAAGGCTTCATGAGTACCATCAAATGCAGAAAATTTGAATTTTTGATTGTTAATCCCTAAAAATTGAGCAAATGCAACGGCACATCTAGCTCCATTACCACAAAAACTTGAGGAGGCATCAGGATTAAAAAATTTCATTTCAAAATCTAAATTTTCTGATTTACAAATCAATATCAGGCCATCTGAACCAATTCCAAAATTACGATCACATAACAATTTAACATCTGTTTTTGAAAGTTCATCGCAAGTTCCATTAAGATTATCAATCATAATAAAGTCATTGCCATTACCATGATATTTATAAAATTTTATTTTCAAAATTTTTTTTGACAAAAATATGTGATATTATTGTTTAAACATGCTAAATATTATATATTTATTTAACATCTTTTTTTAGTAACAAAATGGAATAGTTATTGTTAGGATAAATACAAATTATAAAAACAAATTTTAAAATGCGAAAAAAAATCATTCTTCCTATTGTTTATGGTATTTTTGGAGGCCTTCTTCCTGTCTTGGCCTTTATAGCTTACCAAAACATTGAAAATACAAATCAAAAAAAGAAAACTTCAAAAGAATTAATTGATGGAAATAAATTTCATCATGCAAGATTAACCAATTATTCAGGTTCTGAATTACCAATTGATTTTACAAGTGCATCCGAAAACACCTTAAACTCAGTTGTTCACGTTACAACAAAGGTAGTTAGAACAACGTTTCAAAGGGATCCATTTCAAGAGTTTTTCTATGGCCCTGGTGCAGGCGGGAAAGAATTTAAACAATATGGATCTGGATCTGGATCTGGAGTTATAGTTTCTTCAGAAGGTTATATTGTAACTAACAATCATGTGATTGAAGAAGCCAGTGAAATAGAAGTAACACTTAATGACAATTCTAAGTATACAGCCAAAGTTATCGGAGCAGACGCTTCAACTGACCTTGCTGTAATTAAAATTGAAGGCGGTGATTTTCAACCAATTGCTATAGGAAATAGTGATCATTTAAAAATTGGAGAATGGGTACTTGCTGTTGGAAACCCGTTTAATTTAACATCAACTGTAACAGCTGGGATTGTTTCAGCAAAAGCAAGAAACATAAATCTTTTATCTGACAGAAGTAAAAAAGATATTGTTCCTATTGAATCATTTATTCAAACTGATGCCGCTGTTAATCCTGGCAATAGTGGAGGTGCACTAGTCAATACAAAAGGAGAGTTGGTTGGTATTAATACAGCAATAGCATCTCAAACAGGAAGTTATTCTGGATATTCTTTTGCGATTCCAGTCACACTTGTTCAAAAAGTAATGCGAGACATTATTGACTATGGAATTGTTCAAAGAGGATATTTAGGCGTTCAAATAACTGAGGTAACTCAAGATATTAAAACAAAAAATAAGCTTCCTAATTTAAAAGGTGTATACGTTGCTGATGTTATTGAAAAAGGCAGCGCAGATAAAGCCGGAATTAAAGCAGGAGATGTCATTCTCAAAATTGGCACAAAAGAAGTGAATTCTGTTGCTGCACTTCAGGAAAAAATTGGAAGAAAAAGACCTGGAGACAAAGTGTCAGTTTTAATAAGAACATCAAAAGGTGTTGAAAAAACGATAAATATGATTTTAAGAAACAAAGAGGGTAAAGCCAAACTGGTTTCAAAAGAAGAAATCAAAAAGAATGTCGCTTTAGGAGCTTCTTTTAGTGAGCTTACTAAAAAAGAAAAAAATGAATTAAATATTCAAAGTGGTGTTAAAATCAAATCTATCTCAACAGGTAAACTCAAATCTCTTGGGCTACTGCCAGGTATGATTATTACAAAAGTAAATAACGAACCTATTAACAATATTGAACAGTTGACTTCAAAATTAAACACTTCCAATAGAGGAATTCTTCTTGAAATAATTAATAATAATGGTAAAAGAGATTATGTTGGTTTTGGCCTGTAAAAATTTATATTGATTTTATTTAAAATTATTTAATCTAATTTTAAAAATAAATTTCTTTTTTTACTTTTTTTAGCGTTACTTTGCCCCCCCACAAAACGTTGTGTGAACAATTTAAATTTCTTTGCTAATAGATGAGACAACTTAAGATAACAAAATCGATTACAAATCGAGAAAGCCAATCATTAGATAAATATCTACAAGACATTGGCCGTGAAGGATTAATTACAGCTGAAGAAGAAGTTGAATTAGCCCGAAGAATACATCAAGGAGATCAACTCGCTTTAGAAAAACTAACAAGAGCAAATTTGCGATTTGTTGTATCAGTTGCAAAACAATATCAAAATCAAGGATTAACATTACCTGACCTTATTAATGAAGGTAATTTAGGATTGATCAAAGCTGCTCAAAAATTCGATGAAACTAGAGGGTTTAAATTTATCTCTTACGCTGTTTGGTGGATTAGACAGTCTATCCTTCAAGCGCTTGCTGAGCAAGCAAGAATTGTAAGACTTCCTTTAAACCAAGTTGGATCCTTAAACAAAATCAACAAAGCTTTTTCTCGTTTAGAGCAAGAATTTGAAAGACCACCATCGGCTGAAGAATTAGCTACAGCACTTGAGGTGACTGAGGATAAAATTAAAGACAGCTTAAATGTTTCAGGAAGACATGTATCTATGGATGCCCCATTAACTACTAATGAAGATGGTGGTACTCTTATGGATGTAATGGTTAATGGTGATGCGCCGAAAACGGACTACATGTTGATGACTGAATCACTTCAAAAAGAAATTGAACGATCATTAAGTACACTAACTGACAAAGAAAGAGAAATCATTAGATTATTTTTTGGTATCGGAATGAATCATGGACTTACACTAGAAGAAATCGGCTCTAAGTTTAACCTAACACGTGAACGTGTTAGACAAATTAAAGAGAAAGCGATTAGAAGACTTCGTCATACTTCTAGAAATAAACTATTAAAATCTTATCTAGGATAAATTTAAGGCTGCCTTTTTGGGCGGCCTTTTTTAATTATAATATATTTTTTAACCCCCCTAATTAATTAAAATGGAAACAAAAGTAATCTATGAAGCTGAATTAGAAACACACATAAAATGTGAAAGAGCAGCTGTTAAATTACAAAATAAAGTAGGCAAACTATTATATGATAAAGGCATAGAATTGGTTTTTTTTAGACACCACCTTATTGATATTACTATTTCTGAGATACTTAATTTACATGATTATGCTGAAAAAGTTGTCAACTGTCCAGTAGATGTATTTACAACAGCCGAAATATCCGAGGCCTTATATTCTTTAAATTTAGCACCTGCCAAATTAGATTTAGGGAAATTAAGTTTTGAATGGTTAAACGAAAAAAACAATTTCAAATCAAAAGAAGATTTTTTAAATAAGAAATTAAACGGATTTAACAGCAATGATCACAATGTAGAGCCAAGAGATGTCGTTCTTTATGGATTTGGTCGAATTGGTCGATTGGTTGCAAGAGAGCTCATTAAACAAGCTGGAAAAGGTCAACAATTAAGATTAAGAGCCATTGTTACTAGAAATGCTTCGGATGATTCAATTATTAAAAGAGCAGCATTATTAAGAAATGATTCTGTACATGGTGCATTTAAAGGATCAGTAATTGAAAATTTAGAGAACAAATCTCTATTAATTAATGGACAAATTGTTCAAATGATTAGTGCGAATAGTCCTGAGGAAATAGACTATACAAATTATGGTATTAACAATGCATTAATTATTGATAATACAGGTGTTTTTACTACAAAAGAACAGTTGTCTAGACACTTAAAAGCTAAAGGAGCTGGAAAAGTATTGCTTACAGCACCTGGAAAAGAGATTCCAAATATTGTTTATGGCATCAATCATTTCAATCTTGACTTAGATACAGATGATATTTACTCTGCTGCTTCATGTACAACAAATGCAATAAGTCCAATTCTTAAAACAATCAATGATTCATTAGATATTGTTAAGGGGCATATTGAAACAGTTCATGCCTATACAAATGACCAAAACCTTCTTGATAACATGCACAAAAAACCGAGAAGAGGTAGGTCTGCAGCAATTAATATGGTCATCACATCTACTGGAGCTGGAAAAGCAGTAACAAAGGTTATTCCTTCACTTAAAGACAAGCTGACAGCAAATGCTGTTCGTGTTCCCACACCAAATGGTTCACTTGCTATTATAAGTCTTGAATTAAATAAAAAGACCAACACTGAAGAAGTTAATGGGATTATCAGGAAATCTGCTTTACAAGGAGATATGGTAAATCAAATCTATTACTCTATTGATCCCGAATTGGTATCAAATGATATTATTGGAAATAACTGTTGTTCTGTTTTTGATTCAAATGCAACTATCGTTTCAAATGATGGTAAAAATGTAGTTCTTTATACTTGGTATGACAACGAATTTGGGTATACCAAACAAGTCATAAGACTTGCAAAATATATTACCAAAGTAAGAAGACTTATTTATTATTAAAATAACAACATCCCCTTTAAAAAAGCCACATAAAACATGTGGCTTTTTTTATTTCTCAAGTTCTTCTTCAAAACTTAAAACCACAAACTCCCAAAAAAAGAAGATGAATCAATCTGTTTCCATAATAATTATTAAGATTATTTAATAATTGGCATGCTTTTTCATGTAAAATAGAATGTAATAACCTTAAAAAATATAAATCATGAAAAAAATTACCTTAACATTTGGATTAATTATCATTAATTTATTAGCAATTTCAGCACAATCATCCAATTACCCAAGTCCATATTGTGGACAATTTGAAAATGTAAATCCTCCTAATAACAATACCGGTATCTATTATCCTAATCAAAGGTGTTGTATTAATCAATATAGACCGAATAATCAAATTGGATATTACCATCCTCATCAAATTGATCATTATCCATTTTACTATAATGGATGGAGACCAATAAGTTCACACAACTTCAATTTAGGTTATAGCTCAATTATTCGTTATGTTTTTGATGAAAACCGTTTAGTTGCAACAAAAAGATTTGTTAGAAATCAACACTTATCTGTAAATCAAGTTATTAAACTTATGCATGTATTTACATGGGAAAAAACCAAATTGAAATTTGCTAAATATGCATATTCTAAAACCTACGATACTGAAAATTATTTTCGTGTTTTTGATTTTCTATTCTTTGAGACAAGTCGAATAGAACTAGATAAGTTTATTGAACATCAATTAGTTAAATAAAACAATAAGTCTTGTTAACTTTAATAAATACCATTAATATATGATAAAAAAAAGCCACATATTTTATGTGGCTTTTGTATAAAAAATAATTGGTTTTTTATTGTGTGATAACTGATTCAGTTGTTGTTTTGCTTGAATTCAATTCTTCAAGTTCTTCTTTTGAACCAACAATTTGTTTTTGGAAGGACCTTACTCCTGTACCTGCAGGTATTAAGTGTCCAACAATAACATTTTCTTTCAATCCTAAAAGATTATCTTGTTTACCACCAACAGCAGCCTCATTTAATACTTTTGTTGTTTCCTGGAAGGAAGCAGCAGAAATAAATGATTGCGTCTGTAAAGAAGCTCTAGTTATACCTTGTAATAAAGGTTTTGACGTTGCAGGAACTGCATCTCTAGAAGCAACAATTTGTTTATCAGCTCTCTTAAGTTGAGAGTTTTCATCTCTAAGTTTTCTTGATGAAATAATCTGACCAGCTTTTAACTCTTCTGAATCACCAGCATCTTGAATCACCTTCATTCCAAATAGTTGATCATTTGCCTCCATAATATCAGCTTTATGAACAGACTGACCTTCAAGGAACCTAGTGTCTCCAGAATCAATTATTTCATTTTTCAACATCATTTGACGAACGATTACCTCAAAGTGCTTGTCATTAATCTTAACACCCTGTAGTCTATAAACTTCTTGAATCTCATTTACAATGTATTCTTGAACTTTGGT
Source organism: Crocinitomicaceae bacterium (assembly GCA_002696025.1). Taxonomy (GTDB): domain Bacteria; phylum Bacteroidota; class Bacteroidia; order Flavobacteriales_D; family Crocinitomicaceae; genus UBA952. The sequence goes on along the minus strand of NZQU01000047.1, from coordinate 11,939 downwards.
TGGCCCTTGAATATTTAAGATATCTTTTGGCGTAATCGCACCATCAGATAATGGCATACCAGCTCTAACATAATCATTTTGTTGAACTAAAATGTGTTTAGACAATGGAACAAGATACTTTCTTTGCTCTCCTGTTTTAGCCGTGATAATAATCTCTCTATTTCCTCTTTTGATTTTACCAAATTCAGCAGTACCATTAATTTCAGATACAACAGCAGGGTTTGAAGGATTTCTTGCCTCAAACAGTTCCGTTACACGAGGTAAACCTCCAGTAATATCACCTGTTTTACCTGCCAATCTTGGTATCTTAACTAAGATTTGACCTGAATTAATTGATTGATCTTCTTCAACAGAAATATGAGCATTAACTGGTAATGAGTACTCTCTAATAATATCTTTAGACTTAGGATCAATAATTCTAATAGATGGAAGTATTTTCTTATCTCTAGATTCAGTAATCACTTTTTCAGAGAAACCTGTTTGCTCATCTAATTCTTGACGGTAAGTAACGCCTTCAATTACATTATCAAAAACAACCTTACCAGCAAATTCTGATATAATCAAAGCATTATATGGATCCCATTTACAAATAACATCTCCTTTTTTAATTTTGGAATTATTAGAAATCATTAACTCTGATCCATAAGGAATATTAGAATTCATTAAAACCAATCCTTTTGAATCAGTTAATTTAAACTCTGCAGATCTACCGATAACGATATTTTGAATATCACCTTCTTCAGTTTTTCTTTCAATTGTACGCAAAGCATCTATTTCAATTTTACCACTTGCTTTCGCTTTGATATCTGAAACATCAGCAATATTAGATGCAGTACCACCGACGTGGAATGTTCTTAATGTTAACTGAGTACCAGGCTCACCAATAGATTGAGCAGCAACTACTCCAACAGCATCCCCATGTTGAGCAGGTCTTAGAGTAGATAAGTTACGCCCATAACATTTTGAACATACACCTCTTCTCATTTCACATGTCAGAACAGAACGGATTTCAACTTCCTCTATTTCGGCTTTTTGAATTATATCAGCAGTATCTTCAGTAATCATAGACCCTGACTCTATAATTAAATCATCGGTTTCGGGAACAAAAATATCATGAACACTTGTTCTTCCAATAATTCTGTCATAAAGTGGCTCTACAATCTCATCGTTTTTCTTAAGTGCTGTTGCAACAATTCCTCTAAGTGTTCCACAGTCTTCAGCATTGATAACAACATCTTGAGCTACATCAACTAGTCTTCTAGTCAAATATCCAGCATCAGCTGTTTTTAATGCAGTATCTGCCAAACCTTTACGAGCACCGTGAGTAGAAATAAAGTATTCTAAAATTGAAAGACCTTCTTTGAAATTAGATAAAATTGGATTTTCAATAATATCTTGACTTGATGCACCAGATTTTTGTGGTTTAGCCATTAATCCTCTCATTCCTGAAAGCTGTCTAATTTGCTCCTTAGAACCACGAGCACCAGAATCAAACATCATATAGATAGAATTAAACCCTTGATTGTCATTTTTCAATTGACTCATCAAAGTTTGTGTCAATCTAGAATTTGTATGAGTCCATATGTCAATAATTTGATTGTAACGTTCATTATTAGTTATAAGACCCATGTTATAATTTGCCATAACTTCTTTAACATCAGTATCAGCTTTATTAACAAGCTTGTCTTTTTCTAATGGAATAATGACATCATCTAAATTAAAGGACAATCCACCTTTAAATGCCATATTATATCCAAGCGTTTTAATATCATCAAGAAACTTAGCAGTAGTAGAAGTCCCAGAAAGCTTAAGAACGTGACCTATGATGTCTCTTAATGCTTTTTTAGTAAGGTCTGTATTTATAAATCCAGCCTCTTCAGGCACATATTGACTAAAAATTACCCTACCACAAGTTGTCTCAATTAATTTGGTTACAAACTCATTGTTTTCATCTAAATCTTTAACCTTAACTTTAATGTGAGCATGAAGATCTAATTGCTTTTCATTGTAAGCAATGATAACTTCTTCTGGAGAATAAAATATACTTCCTTCACCTTTGATTACTTTTTCTTTAGTAGACTTTCTTCCTTTTGTTAAGTAATACAATCCCAAAACCATATCCTGAGAAGGTACAGAAATAGGAGCTCCATTTGCTGGATTCAAAATATTGTGTGAAGCCAACATAAGCATTTGAGCCTCTAATATTGCTGCATTTCCAAGTGGAAGATGAACAGCCATCTGGTCACCATCAAAATCGGCATTAAATGCAGTTGTAACTAAAGGATGTAGACGAATTGCTTTTCCTTCAATAAGTTTGGGTTGAAAAGCTTGAATACCCAATCTGTGAAGAGTTGGGGCTCTGTTTAGTAATACAGGATGACCTTTTAATATATTTTCCAATATATCCCATACAACTGGTTCTTTTCTATCAACAATTTTCTTTGCAGATTTAACCGTTTTAACGATTCCCCTTTCAATCATTTTTCTAATGATAAAAGGTTTGTATAATTCTGCAGCCATATTTTTAGGTAATCCACATTCATGGAATTTAAGATCTGGTCCAACAACAATAACAGATCTTGCAGAATAATCCACCCTTTTACCTAATAAGTTTTGACGGAATCTACCTTGCTTTCCTTTTAATGAATCAGATAGAGATTTAAGCGGTCTGTTTGCTTCAGTTTTAACAGCACTTGATTTTCTTGAATTATCAAATAATGAATCTACAGATTCTTGAAGCATTCTCTTCTCATTTCTTAGAATAACTTCAGGAGCTTTAATTTCAATCAATCTTTTTAAACGATTGTTACGTATAATAACTCTTCTGTATAAATCATTTAAATCTGATGTAGCAAATCTACCTCCATCAAGAGGAACAAGAGGTCTTAATTCTGGTGGAATTACAGGGACAACTTTGACAATCATCCATTCCGGCCTGTTGTCAATTCTTGTTTGAGAAGCTCTCATTGCCTCAACAACTTGAAGTCTTTTTAATGCATCATTCTTTCTTTGAACAGATGTTTCATTATCAGCTTTGTATCTTAAGTCATAAGAAAGCTGATCTAAATCCATATTTTTTAACAAATCATAAATTGCCTCAGCTCCCATCTTGGCAATAAATTTATTAGGATCATTGTCCTCAAGAAACTGATTGTCTTTTGGTAACTCATCAAGAATATCTAGATACTCTTCTTCTGTTAAAAAGTCAAGTTTATTTAGCTCAACTTCTGGTAATTCATTAGCAGTACCAACTTGAATAACCACATATCTTTCATAATAAATGATTTGGTCTAATTTTTTTGTTGGAAGACCTAATAAGTAACCTATTTTATTTGGTAAAGATTTAAAATACCATATGTGAGCTACAGGTACAACAAGTGAAATATGACCCATTCGCTCTCTTCTAACTTTTTTCTCGGTTACTTCAACACCACATCTGTCACAAACGATTCCTTTGTATCGAATTCTTTTGTACTTCCCGCAATGACATTCATAATCCTTTACAGGCCCAAAAATACGCTCACAAAATAAACCATCTCTTTCTGGTTTATAAGTTCTGTAATTAATAGTTTCAGGTTTTAAAACTTCACCACTAGAATTTTCAAGGACAACTTCTGGAGATGCCAATGAAATTGTAATAGAGTTAAAGCTACTTTGTTTTTTTATATCGTTTCTAAAAGCCATTTTTTTATATTATGTTTTAAGACTTGAATTAATCTAGTTTAATATTTAAGCACAATCCTCTTAATTCATGTAAAAGGACGTTAAAAGATTCTGGAATTCCTGGTTCAGGAATATTTTCTCCTTTAACAATTGATTCATATGCTTTTGCTCTACCCATTACATCATCAGATTTAACAGTTAAAATTTCTTGAAGAATATTTGATGCTCCAAAAGCCTCTAAAGCCCAAACTTCCATTTCACCAAAACGCTGACCTCCAAATTGTGCTTTACCACCAAGAGGCTGTTGAGTAATTAATGAATATGGTCCTATAGAACGTGCATGCATTTTATCATCAACCATGTGAGATAACTTAAGCATGTAAATTATACCTACAGTAGCCGGCTGATCAAATTTATCACCTGTACCTCCATCATATAAATATGTTTTTCCGGAACGTGGAACATTTGCTTTATCACAATAATCGTGAATTTCATCTAATGATGCCCCATCAAAAATTGGAGTAGCAAATTTAACATCTAATTTTTCTCCTGCCCAACCAAGGACAGTTTCATAAATCTGACCAAGGTTCATCCTAGAAGGTACACCTAATGGATTAAGTACAATGTCCACAGGTGTTCCATCCTCCAAAAATGGCATGTCTTCCTGACGAACGATATTGGCAACAATACCTTTGTTACCGTGTCTACCAGCCATTTTATCACCAACTTTTAATTTTCTTTTCTTAGCCAAGTAAACTTTAGCTAATTTAATAATACCAGATGGCAATTCATCTCCAACAGAAACATGAAATTTATTTCGTTTGTTGGTTCCAAGTAAGTCATTTGCTTTGATATTAAAGTTATGTAAAACTCTAACTACTAAAGAATTTGTGTGCTTATCAGCAGTCCAATTTAAAGGATTCACAACAGTATAATCAATTGACTGTAAGTTCTTTAATGTAAACTTAACACCTTTCTTAATGATTTCTTCTCTAAAATTATCAAAAACACCTGTTGATTTAGATTTTGAAAGAATCAATAATAATTTATCAACTAATTTTTCTCTTAATTGAGTCAATTCATTTTGATAATCTTGTTCGATTTTATCTAATACGGGTTTATCTTGGGATTTAGATTTTCTATCTTTTACAGCTCTAGAAAATAACTTCTTCTCAACGACAACTCCTTTTAAAGATGGACCAGCTTTTAATGATGCATCTTTAACATCACCTGCTTTATCACCAAAAATAGCTCGTAAAAGCTTTTCTTCTGGAGAAGGATCTGTTTCTCCCTTAGGTGTTATTTTACCAATTAAAATATCACCTTCTTTTATTTCAGCTCCAACTCTAATTAAACCATTTTCATCAAGATCTTTTGTTGCTTCTTCACTAACGTTTGGAATATCAGATGTCAACTCTTCCATTCCTCTTTTAGTGTCTCTAACTTCTAGAGAGTATTCATCTATGTGAATAGATGTAAATACATCATCTCTAACAACTCTTTCTGAAATAACAATTGCATCCTCAAAATTATAACCTTTCCAAGGCATGAAAGCTACTTTTAAGTTTTGTCCTAAAGCAAGCTCCCCTTTTTGTGTAGCATAACCATCACACAAAACTTGATCTTTTTTTACTCGATCACCTTTGGAAACAATTGGTTTTAAGTTAATACAAGTACCTTGGTTAGTTTTTCGGAATTTAACCAAATCATAATCAATAACTTCATTTCCAAAACTTACAAGTTTATCTTCTTCATCCCAATCATATCTGATTGTAATTCGATTTGCATCAACATATTCAACAACACCATTACCTTGCGCATTAACCAAAACTCTTGAATCTTGAGCAACCAATCTTTCGATACCAGTTCCAACAATAGGTGAATTAGGTCTCAATAAAGGAACAGCCTGACGCTGCATATTTGACCCCATCAAAGCACGGTTTGCATCATCATGCTCTAAAAAAGGAATTGATGAAGCAGCAATAGAAGCAATCTGATTGGTCCCAACATCCATCAAATTTACATTTTCTGGAGTAACAACTGGGAAATCATGACCACACCTAGCCTTTACCATTTCTGTTAAGAAATTTCCTTGATCATTAATTTGAGCATTTGCTTGAGCAATTACCTTTTCATCTTCTTCTTCTGCAGCCAAATAAACAGGATCTTTAGATAAAGATACTTTTCCATCTGTAACATGTCTGTAAGGCGTTTCTATAAAACCAAGTTTGTTGATTTTAGCAAATACACACAATGAAGAAATCAAACCAATATTGGGCCCCTCAGGTGTCTCAATTGTACAAAGTCGTCCATAATGAGTATAATGAACATCCCTTACTTCAAAGCCTGCTCTCTCTCTAGATAGACCACCAGGTCCAAGGGCAGAAAGTCTTCTCTTGTGAGTAACCTCTGACAGTGGATTGGTTTGATCCATAAATTGAGACAATTGATTTGTTCCAAAAAATGAATTTATTACTGAAGAAAGTGTTTTAGCATTAATTAAGTCAATTGGTGTAAAAACTTCATTATCTCTAACATTCATTCTCTCTCTAATGGTTCTTGCCATTCTTGCAAGACCAACACCAAACTGAGAATATAATTGTTCACCAACAGTTCTTACCCTTCTATTTGATAAGTGATCAATATCATCAACATCTGCTTTAGAATTAATTAATTCAATTAAATATTGAATGATTTTAATAATATCATTTCTAGTTAAAACTCTAGAAGTTTCTGATTGATCTAATTTTAATTTTTTATTTAGTCTAAATCGACCAACATCTCCTAAATCATACCTAGTATCTGAAAAGAATAATTTTTCAAAAACACCTCTCGCAGTTTCAAAATCTGGTGGCTCAGCATTTCTAAGTTGTCTATAAATATGTTCAATCGCTTCTTTTCCAGAATTTGAAGTATCCTTATGAAGTGTATTGAAAATAATAGTAAAATCAGAGGTCATTCGATCTTCTCGATTTAAAATAAGTGTTTTAGCACCTGAATCAAGAATTAATTCAACTTCTTCTTCCCCTATTACAGTTTCTCTTTCTAATAAAACTTCATTTCTTTCAATAGAAACAACCTCACCAGTATCCTCATCAACAAAATCTTCAATCCATGTTTTTAAGACTCTTGCAGCAAGTTTTCTTCCTACAAATTTCTTCATTGCAGCTTTGGTAACTTTAACCTCATCAGCTAAACCGAAAATATCTAAAATTTCTTTATCTGATTCATAACCCATAGCTCTTAACAATGTAGTTACTGGAAGTTTTTTCTTTCTATCAATGTAAGCAAACATAACACCATTAATGTCTGTTGCAAACTCTATCCAAGAACCTTTGAAAGGAATAATTCTTGCAGAATATAATTTGGTTCCATTGGCATGTCTACTTTGACCAAAAAACACACCTGGTGAACGATGTAATTGAGAAACAATAACTCTTTCTGCTCCATTTATTACAAATGAACCTTTTGGTGTCATATATGGTATGGTTCCCAAGTAAACATCTTGAACGATTGTTTCAAAATCTTCATGCTCTGGATCAGTACAATATAATTTAAGCTTGGCTTTTAGAGGAACACTATAGGTTAGTCCTCTTTCTATACATTCTTCAATTGTATATCTTGGTGGATCAACAAAATAATCCAAAAACTCCAAAACAAACTGATTTCTTGTATCAGTTATTGGAAAATTTTCTGAGAATACTTTAAAAAGTCCCTCACTATCCCTGTTTTCTGGAGTAGTTTCAAGTTGAAAAAACTCTTGAAAAGATTTTAATTGAATTTCTAAGAAATCAGGGTAATCAAATTTGCTTTTACTTGTTGCAAAATTAACTCTTTCAATGCTATTATTTTTTTTGCTCAAAATTTGTTGTATTTAATATAACTATTGTAAAAAGAATATGTAATCAATAAATAATAATATAATACAGGAGAAGGCACCTGCATTAGCAGTGCCTTTCCTGTATAAATTTTAACCTTACTTAAGTTCAACTTCAGCACCTGCCTCTTCAAGAGACTTTTTCAATGCTTCTGCTTCATCTTTAGTTACGCCTTCTTTCAAGGCTTTAGGAGCATTATCAACCAATTCTTTTGATTCTTTCAATCCAGTTCCTGTTAATTCTTTTACAAGTTTAACAACAGCAAGTTTACTTGCTCCACCAGATTTCAATATCACATCGAATTCAGTTTTTTCTTCTGCAGCATCTGCTGCACCTCCTCCTGCACCTCCTGCAACCATTACTGGTGCAGCTGCAGCTGGTTCAATACCATACTCATCCTTAAGTATAGTAGATAATTCACTTACATCTTTTACTGTAAGATTTACTAGGGTTTCTGCGATTTGCTTTAAATCAGCCATTTTATTTGATTTTTAAAAGTTCAACAATTTAACGATTTTCTAAGGTTTTTAGAATTCCGGAGATATTATCTCCTGAACTGTTCAAACCAGACACTACATTCTTAATAGGACTTTGAAGTAAGCCAATGATTTCACCGATAAGCTCTTCTTTGCTTTTCAGATCAGCAAGATTACTTAGCTCTGAATCACCTATGTAAATAGATTCATCAATGTAAGCACCTTTTACAATTGGTTTATCTCCTTTTTTTCTGAATTCTTTAATCAACTTTGCAGGTGCATTTCCTACTTCACTAAACATAATTGAAGTACCACCTTTTAAAGTTTGACTTAATTCAGAAAAATCCTTTCCATCAACCTTATCAAATGCTTTTTGAAGAAGTGCATTTTTAACAACCTTTAAACGAATATTAGCGTTAAAACATTTTCTTCTTATTGCATTAATTTGATCAACGGGTAATTCCGAAGTGTCAGTAATATAGAATACATTTGAATCCTGTATTTCTACAGCTAAATCTTCAATGTATTTTGATTTCTCTTCTCTTGTCATTTTAATTAATTTTATACAGTGACAGATTTTGAATCAACTTGGATGCCAGGACTCATCGTAGCACTTAAGTAAATACTTTTTATATATGTACCTTTTGCGGATGATGGTTTCATCTTAATAAGCGTTTGTAATAATTCATTTGCATTGTCGTGGATTTTGTCTCCTTCGAAACTAACCTTTCCAATACCGGCATGAATAATTCCATACTTATCAACTCTAAAATCAATTTTACCTGCTTTTACTTCAGAAACAGCTTTCTCGACTTCCATTGTTACAGTACCTGTTTTTGGATTTGGCATTAGTCCTCTAGGCCCAAGAATTCGTCCTAAAGCACCAACCTTACCCATAACAGATGGCATAGTGATGATTACATCCACATCAGTCCATCCTCCTTTGATTTTTGTAATGTATTCATCCAAACCAACAAAATCAGCTCCAGCTTCTTTAGCCTCAGCTTCTTTATCAGGATTACACAAAACCAAAACACGAACATCTTTACCAGTACCGTGAGGTAAGGCAACAGTTCCTCTAACCATTTGGTTTGCTTTTCTTGGATCAACACCTAAGCGAACTGCGATATCAACAGAAGCGTCGAATCGAGTCGTAGAAACTTCTTTAACTAAACCACAAGCTTCAGTTAAAGAATAAGACTTTGCCAAATCTAATTTAGACAAACTCTCTTTTCGTTTTTTAGAAATTCTTTTCATGAGACTTAATTATTTAGTTTTCGGAGCTTCTCCTCCTTTAACAGTTACACCCATACTCCTTGCAGTACCTGCGACCATACTCATTGCTGAATCAACTGTAAAACAGTTTAGGTCAGGTAATTTATCTTCTGCAATCTCACGAACTTTATCCCATGAAATCTTACCTACTTTTCTTCGGTTTGATTCAGGAGAGCCTTTTTTGATTTTAGAATGAGCCATTATCTGAACAGCTGCTGGTGGAGTTTTTAAAATAAAATCGAATGATTTATCACCGTATACAGTGATTACTACTGGGACAACCTTTCCAGCTTTATCTTGAGTTCTAGCATTAAATTGCTTACAGAACTCCATGATATTAACCCCTTTAGCACCTAATGCAGGTCCTACAGGAGGGGCCGGATTGGCAGCACCACCTCTAATTTGCAGTTTTATTAAAGCTGCGACTTCTTTTGCCATTTTACTATAATTTATGTAGTACAAACGTGATTGTCAACGGGAAGCTTTACGCGTCTTACTCACTCCTACGGTTAAAAAAATTAAATTTCCTTTTCAACCTGCATGTAACTTAATTCAAGCAGATTTTTACGTCCAAATATTTTTACCATTACTTTCAGTTTTTTCTTCTCTTCATTTATTTCATCTATCACACCACTGAAGTTATTAAATGGCCCATCAATAACTTTGACTGACTCTCCAATAACAAAAGGAATCTTCATTTCCTCTTCGTTATCGGCTAATTCATCAACCTTACCTAATATTCTATTCACTTCAGAAAGCCTCATAGGAAGTGGATCACCACCTTTTTTAGCTCCTAAAAATCCAATTACATTAGGAATACTTTTAACCAAGTGTGGAACTTCTCCCACCAAAGCTGCTTCTAGTAAAACGTATCCAGGAAGATAGGCTCTTTCCTTAGATACTTTCTTACCATTTCGTATTTGAAAAACTTTTTCTGTTGGAATTAAAACTTGACTTACAAATTGATCAAGCTTCATTCTAGAAATCTCCATTTCAAGATACTCTTTAACTTTTTTTTCTTTTCCACTTATGGAACGTACTACATACCAGCGTTTTTTAACTTCTTCCATTGATTAAATTTTAAAACATTCCGTATATAATACCCAACACTCCTTTCCACAATGAATCTGCATCTCCTTGAATCCCGAAAACAAAATCCATTGCAAAAATACATAATGATATAAAAACCGATGCAATTACAACTAAAATTGTATTACTCTGCAGTTCTTTCCACTTTGGCCAAGTCACCTTGTGAACCATCTCATTATAAGTTTCCAACAAATACTCTTTTACTTTAGCCACTTTTATTTTTTTTGCACGGGTGGTAGGATTCGAACCCACGACAAATGGTTTTGGAGACCACTACTCTACCAGCTGAGCTACACCCGTTTATTATAAAAATGTGGGAGTTTTAAAGCTCCCACATTAATACTATAAACTTTAATTACGATACTATTTCTGTAACTTGTCCCGCACCAACTGTACGACCTCCTTCTCTAATCGCAAAACGAAGACCTTTGTCCATTGCAATAGGAACGATTAATTTTACACTAATAGTAACATTATCACCAGGCATAACCATTTCTCTTCCGTCAGTTAAGAAAATTTCACCAGTAACATCTGTAGTTCTAAAGTAAAACTGAGGACGATACTTATTATGGAAAGGAGTGTGTCTACCACCCTCTTCTTTCTTAAGAACATATATTTCAGCTTTAAATTCATGATGAGGTGTAGTTGAACCTGGCTTACAAATAACCATTCCTCTTTTAATTTGAGCTTTTTCAACTCCTCTTAAAAGTAGACCTACGTTATCTCCAGCTTCTCCTCTATCTAAGATTTTTCTAAACATTTCAACTCCAGTAACAGTTGATGTTAATTTTTCATCACCCATTCCAAGAATCTCTACAGGATCTCCAGAGTTAATAACTCCAGTTTCAATTCTACCAGTTGCAACAGTTCCCCTACCAGTAATAGTGAAAACGTCTTCAACAGGCATTAAGAAGTTTTTATCTACATCACGCTTTGGCAACTCGATATAGCTATCAACAGCATCCATTAATTCATCAACAGTTTTAACCCATTCAGCCTCTCCATTTAGAGCGCCTAGTGCAGAACCTTGAATAATTGGAGTGTTGTCTCCATCATATTCATAAAACTCTAACAACTCTCGGATTTCCATTTCAACAAGCTCTAAAAGCTCTTCATCATCAACCATATCAACTTTGTTCATGAACACAACCATTCTTGGAACACCAACTTGTCTACCAAGTAAGATGTGCTCTCTTGTTTGTGGCATTGGTCCATCAGTTGAAGCTACAACCAAAATCGCACCGTCCATTTGAGCTGCTCCTGTTACCATATTCTTAACGTAGTCAGCGTGACCTGGACAGTCAACGTGAGCATAGTGACGATTAGCAGTTTCATATTCAATGTGAGCAGTATTAATAGTAATACCTCTTTCTTTTTCTTCAGGTGCGTTGTCAATAGAAGAAAAATCACGTTCTGCTGCAAGACCTTTGTCAGACAATACTTTAGATATTGCTGCAGTTAAAGTTGTTTTTCCGTGGTCAACGTGACCAATTGTTCCGATGTTAACGTGTGGCTTGGAACGATCAAATTTTTCTTTTGCCATTTTTTAAATTGTTAC
>NZQU01000046.1 GCA_002696025.1 Crocinitomicaceae bacterium | reverse complement strand
TCTTTCTGGCTCCTCGTTGGGTACATCATCGCATATAGTACCATCTATATCGATTAAATAATTTTTAATCTCATCTGATAATACTGGTGAAACAGATTCGCCATTTTCTGTAGTTTTTTTAAGTGGTAATTTCATAATTTTCAATCTTCATTTGCCCAATTAAGTCTATCTGTAGGAGAAAACTGCCATGGGGCTCCATTATTTTCAATATTTGTTAACATTCCGGTTAATTCAGAAGGAACCTTTGATTCTTCCATCACAAGATATCTTCTAAGGTCTATAATTATAGACAAAGGATCAATATTAACAGGGCATTCATCAACACATGCATTACAAGAAGTGCAAGCCCACAATTCTTCTTCTGAAATATAATCACCTAATAAACTTTTACCATCATCAGCATCAGCTCCATTCTTTCTTTTGTGATCTCCATATTCTTCGAGTCTATCACGAGTATCCATCATTATTTTTCTAGGAGACAATAATTTACCTGTTAGATTGGCTGGACATGCAGAAGTACATCTTCCACACTCTGTACATGTATATGAGTCCATTAGATTTTTCCAGGTTAAATCATTAACATCCTTTGCACCAAAACTTTGAGGTGGCGGTGCATTTTCAGGAGGAGCCGCATATGGATCTGCATTTGGATCCATCATGAGTTTAACTTCCTGAGTAACAGAATCCATATTTGAAAATTTCCCTTTTTTATCAAGATTTGAATAATAAGTATTTGGAAAGGCAAGCATGATATGAAAATGCTTAGAATAAGGTAAATAATTTAGAAAAGCCAAAACCAAAACAATATGACCCCACCACCCTATTCTTTCTAAAACATGGAGTTGATCGTTTGAGAATGAATCAAATAATAAAGGACCTAAGTATTGAGATACAGCAAAATTGTATGAACCAGATTCAGATGTTCCATGAGCATGTCCATTGTTATACAAAACCTCATCTGCACCATTCATAGTAAAAATAAAAGAAACAAGAACAATTTCTACAAACAAAATTAAATTGGCATCTAACTTAGGCCATCCTTTCATTTCAGACATTTGAAACCTAGGAATCTTAAGTAAGTTTCTTCTAGATAAAAATATAAAAGTGGCGATTAAAGCAAGAATAGACAGGACTTCAATAAAACTTACAATAAAAGTATAAAATGAAGATAAAGATGAACGAAACAATCGATGATAACCAAATAATCCATCTGCAAAAATCTCAAATAACTCAAGAGATGTAATCATAAAAGCAACATAGATGAATAGATGTAATAATGCTGGAATAAATCTTGAAAACATTTTTTTTTGGCCAAATGCAACAAGAAGCATTGTTTTCAATCTTTTGGATTTATTATCACTACGGTTTATATCTCTTCCATAGGATATGTTTTTTTTAATCTTTAAAATATTATAAGTAAAAAAACCCAATCCAAGAATTGCTAAAATCCAAAAAAATATACATTGCAACATGAATATATAAAGTTAGGTATTATTAATCTGGTATTGTATCAAGAACCTTTTTTAATTTTTTCTCTTCAATTGGTGATAGCTCAACACCTTTAACCTTAGATCCAAAAACAGACATATGAATATACCTGTGTGGATTTTGTTGAAGATCAGTAACTAAATTTTGTAAATCTTTGTTTGTTTTAACAAGTTCGTTATACAATGCTTCATCATGAATTAGTTTAGCAAGAGTTCCTTTACCATCTTTTATGTCAACAAGCATTTCATTAACAGTAGTAATGGTTTTTTTTGCTGCACTTATGGTCTCTTTATACTCAGAAGTCACAACATCATCAGTAAGTTTCTTTGTATTTCCAATGATTGCTGTTATATCTTCATTGCTCTTTTTAATATTTAGAGTTATGCTCTCGATGTTGTTCATTATTTTATCAAACTTAACCCTTCCTTCACCTGCAAGCTGTTCAATTTCTTCAGCTGCACTACCTAATTTTTTAATTGCTAATTTAATTTCTAACATAGATCCTTTTATCTCAGAAGTTGCTGTGGTATCCCAAAATGCCGATAAAGAATTAATCATTTTGTCAACTGAAGTCATGGCTGCCTGAACCTTTTGAGAAATAGGATCAGCATAGGCTTTTACTTGTGAAATCACATCAACAGATAAAATTCCGGGCAACTCATCACCAGTCTTATAATAACCTTTTGATATATCACCATTTAAGTGGAGCATTAATCCCTTAGCAAATAAATCAACCGAACCTATTTCAACATATGATCTTTTGGGGATTTTAACATCAGTATTTTGGATATTAAAAGATACTTTAACTTTTTTTGACTCAGTATTTTTTGAAATGTACTCAATACTGGTGACATGACCGACAATCACACCATTAACTGTAACATTATTTGATACCATTAACTGACCAGTATTTGGGAAATAAGCATGGTATTCTTCATCGCCTCCAAAAAAGCTATTCCCTTTTAAAAAATTAATCCCAGCAACTAAAACAACAATTGAAAAAATTGCTATTACACCTGCTCTAATTTCTTTCCAATATTTCAAAACAATTTATTTTTCAGCTAATTTAATACCTTTTTGCAAATTAATTCTATCATCTCCCTTAAAGCATACTACAAAAGATGATTTAAACCCTAATTTACGCATTTTATCTCTATGTTCATTTGCATTTTTAAAATTTGAAATAAATACACCTGAAGTGTACTTATAACTTCCATTATGGAAATATTCATAAACCTTTAAACCTTTAAATTTAGATGAATTTAGATTTAATTTCTTTGATGAAGTAGCTATCTGTACTCGAAAAACAATATCAGAGGAATCAACATTTTCAAGCTCATTATTTATTTGAATTGATTCATTAAGCTCAATATTATTTTCATTTGCTACTTCTTCAACGTTTTTATCAACGCCTTCTAATTCATTTTTATGATCGACAAAAGCTTTGAACATAGCACTCACCATCTTATTTTGACCCTCATCAGCAGCTAAAAATTTTTCTTCTTTTTTATTAGTTAAAAAACCTGTTTCAATCAAAACACTTGGCATAGTAGTTTTATATAGAACTAAGAATCCTGCTTGCTTAACTCCCCGACTATGCCTTCCTATATTTTTAAATTGTCTTTGAAGTTTTTGAGCAAAGCTAATGGATTGATCTAAAAAAACTGATAATTGAATTTTTCTTGCAATTAAAGCATCTGGTGACATGTCAAAATTCTCATATCTTTTACCTTGGTCTTTTTCTAAATGAATAATGCTATTCTCTCTTTCTGCTACATTTTTTTGAGCTTCAGTCCTATGTAAACCAAGCACATAAGTTTCTGTTCCATATGCTGCGGGTGAAGCAGCATTGGCATGAATACAAATAAACAAATCAGCATTGGCTTTATTTGCAATATTTGCTCTTTCATGTAACTCTACAAAAACATCAGTATCTCTAGTATATAAGACATTTAACTCTGGGAAGTTTTTTTTTATTTTTTTTCCAAGTTTAAGCGCCATTGACAAACAAACATGTTTTTCATTGGAAAATGCACCATGACAACCAGGATCTTTTCCTCCGTGGCCTGCATCAATTACAATAGTTTTTATCGCAGAAGATTGAGAAAATACAGTAGAATTTAAACAAAATAAAAAAGATAGAAACAATAAACTTGTTTTAAAATAGTTTAAGTGATGCGTATATGCATTCTTAATTTTCATAATTTCGCATGCAGTTTGTTTCATTATTTCAAATTTAACTCAGAGTCTTGAGCAAGTTTTGTTCCATAACAATAGTTTTTATCCTTGAAATGTTAATAAACATCTTCAACTCTAATGTTTATGCACAAAAAATCGTACCAAAAGATTCAATTGTAATATCTGATAGTAGCATACAAGAAATTATTTCATATGGAGCAAGAGACTCATTATACCTTGATATTAAAAAAAATAGGATTCTTTTATACGGCGCCGCAAATGTAAAAATGGAACAGACTAAAATGAGTGCTGGATTCATTATTATTGATTTAAATAAAAATGAAATAATGGCCTCATACGTACTTGATGAAGATAGTATGAAAATTGAAAAACCTTTATTTACAGACAATAAAGAGAATATTGAAGCTGAAAAAATCAGATACAATCTTAAAAGCAAAAAAGGATTTATTGAGGAAACAACAATTAAACAAGATGAAATCTTTATCAATATGGGTATTGCAAAAAGGCATGCGAATGAAGAAATTCACTTTACGAAAGGTAAATTCTCAACATGTGATCTTGAGGAACCCCACTATCATTTTCATCTGACAAAAGCAATATTAATCCCGAATGATAAAATCGTAACAGGACCCATGAATTTATGGATCAAAGGAGTGCCAACTCCACTTGGGCTTCCATTTAGCATTCTTCCTCAAAAAGAAATCAAACAAGAAGGAAATAAAGGATTTATATTTCCTGAGATCATCCCATCTTCACCATATGGATTTGGGTTTCAAGACTTGGGTTATTTCTTCCCAATAAGCAATATGGTACAAACCACCTTATACGCTAACCTATATAGCAGAGGTAGCTGGGGATTAAGAAATGATTTAGAATATGCCAAAAGATATGGTTTTAAGGGGAATTTATCCTTAGGATTTCAGCAGTTTAGAAGCGGTTTTCCAGAAAACAACAATCAAAACAAAATAAGTGTAAGATGGATTCATAATAAAGACCCAAAATCAAATCCTTTTTGGAAGTTCTCCTCAAATGTCAATTTCATTTCTGATAACAACTCTAAAAATAACTTAGACCCACTTAACCCAGATTTTTTCAACAATAGTTTTAATTCAGATATTAACATCAACAGAGTATTTCCGGGCAAACCTGTTACAACTGGTTTAAAAACTTCATTGAGACAAAATTCATTAACAAAAAACATATCATTAACAGCACCAACATTTAATTTAAATGTGACCAGAGTATTGCCATTTAAAGGAATGTTTAAAAATATGAATAACGAATTAACAAAAACAATCAAACGAATTGGGATTACATATGGATTAGAGGCTCAAAACAGGTCAAACTTTACGGATTCACTTCTTATTAATGGTGAATTTGAAAGCATAAGAGATAAGTTTTCTAATGGAATCAACCAGCAATTTACCATTCAAACAACGAGTGGTATTTTAAAAAACACTTTAAAAATTACCCCCAGTCTTAATTACAGTAATTTAATAAACTTTCAACAAATTGAAAAAACATATGATCCTGCTTTAAATGATACTCGAATAGATACTCTAAACAAAGCAGGAATGGCTCATAATTTAAGCTTAAACGTATCCTTCACAACAATGCTTTATAGCTATTATAAATTCATTGGTAAAAGAGAAACAAAATTAAGACATATAATGACGCCAAGCATTGGATATAGATACGTTCCATCATTAAATGAACTGATTACTGTAAATGCAGGAATTAATCAAGCTGATACAATCACTTATTCACCATTTGAAAATAGCTTGTATCAGGCTTCAACAAGCCCGACCGCTTCTCTTTTAAACTTTGGAGTTAACAATACATTTGAAATCAAACAGACATCAGATACAGATACAAGTGGCTTTAAAAAAACACGAATCATCGACCAACTTTCATTAACGGGTAGTTATGATTATCAAAAAGACTCCATGAATCTTTCTGATATTTCAATGAATTTAAGAATAAGCCCTAGCAATTGGATCAATATTGTGTCTTCAAATAGATTCAGCTTATATTCATGGGATACTACAGGTGCTACATTATCACAATATGCTTTTAATAATAAGCAAGGAATTGGACGATTGATGACCTCTAACTTTACAACTACTTTAACACTAGCTCCTAAAAAAAGTAGAGAAGAAATTAAAGAAACCGTTGGCAATTTAAATGAAAATTGGAATGCGGACTTTAATCTGTTTGCACTTCATCCAGAACAATTGATTTTATTTAATATTCCATGGAAATTGAATCTATCTCATGTGTTTGGTTTATCTGCCAACACAAACCAAAGTTTAACAAACCCTGATAAATGGAACCTAGTTCACACAGTCGTATTAAATGGTGATATAAGTTTCACAAAAAGATGGAAAATAGCTGGCAGAATAAACTTAGATGTTGAAGAGCTTAAGATAAGCAATGCTTTTTTCACTCTATCAAGAGACATGCACTGTTGGGCTCTTTCTTTTTATTGGACACCAATAGGAACCAATCAAAGTTTTTTACTAAGTATTAAAAACAAATCAAATATCTTAAGCGACGCAAAATTAGAATTTAGAAAACCTCCTGCATTTTTATAGTTCATTATATATTTTTTAAGAGTTTTTTAAATTAAATTTGTAATTCATTACAACATCAATATGGCTAATAATCAACTAGAAATTTATAATTCCAATACAGGAGAGAAAGAAAAGTTTATCCCCATTGAAAGTGGGTTTGTTGGAATGTATGTATGTGGCCCTACGGTCTACAATTATGTTCATTTAGGTAATTGCAGAACTTTTATTTCATTTGATGTTGTTTATAGATATCTATTGCTATTAGGCTATAAAGTTCGATTGGTTAGAAATATTACTGATGTTGGTCATCTAGAAAGTGATGCAGATACAGGTGAAGATAAAATCACAAAAAAAGCAAAACTTGAAAAGCTTGAACCAATGGAAATTGTTCAGAAGTTTACAATCGACTTTCATGAAGTAATGAAGCAATTTAATAATCTTCCTCCAAGTATTGAACCAACTGCTACAGGTCATCTAATCGAACAAATTGATTTGATTTCAAAAATCATAAGCAATGGTTATGCATATGAATCGAAGGGATCCGTATATTTTGATGTTTCAAAATACAATGAAACTTATGATTATGGTGGGCTTTCAGGTAGAAAAATTGATGAGTTAATGAGCAATACCAGAGATTTAGATGGCCAAGATGAAAAAAGAAATCCACTTGATTTTGCTCTTTGGAAAAAAGCAAGTCCAGAGCACCTTATGAAATGGTCATCTCCATGGAGCATTGGTTTTCCTGGATGGCACTTAGAATGCTCTGCAATGAGTTCGAAATATCTTGGTGAAACATTTGATATTCATGGAGGTGGCATGGATCTAAAATTTCCTCACCATGAATGTGAAATTGCACAAGGGACATCTGCTCATGATAAAAATCCTGTTAAGTATTGGATGCATGCCAACATGCTAACATTGAATGGTAAAAAAATGAGTAAATCCCTTGACAATTCTATTTTACCAAATGAATTGTTTTCAGGAAACAACAAACACTTTTCTAAGGCATACCACCCTATGGTTGTTAGGTTTTTTATGATGCAAGCTCATTATAGAAGCACATTGGATTTTACAGAGGAAGCATTAAATGCTGCAGAAAAAGGGTATAAAAAACTTTTTGAAAGCTTAAATACAATTGATAATGTTCAGCTTTCAGAAAATTCCTCTGAAAATATTGATGAAATTATTCAAAGTTTTTATGCTGCCATGAATGATGATTTTAATGCACCAATTCTAGTGGCTAATATATTTAATGCTGTTCGATTCATTAACCTTGTTAAAGATGGTAAAGCAAACATAAGTTCTTCAGATAGAGACAAATTAAAAAAAGCTATTATTTCATTTACATCTGATGTTCTTGGAATTTTACCAATTTTGGATTCAAAATCTGATAAAGTTGATGATTTAATGAATGTAATTATAGACCTTAGAACAGAAGCAAGAAATAATAAAGATTGGAAAACAGCTGATCGAATCAGAGACGGTTTAAAAAATGCGGGCATACAAATAAAAGACAACAAAGATGGTAAGGCAAGTTGGAGCAATTCATAAGTTAATCAACTTTCTATATGCTTGATTATTTTTTTTATTAGGTTTTTTTCTTGTTCATTTTCATCAAAACTTATAACAATAGAATCTGTTCTATTGATAAACCAAGTAAGCTGTCGTTTGGCATAGTTTCTTGAATGTTGCTTTATTTTATCTATAGCATTATCCAAAGAAATTAAACCATCTTTTTGATTAAAAATTTCTTTATAACCAACTGTATTTAAAGACTTTAAGTGCCTATAATTATATAGATTATTTACCTCATATAAAAGCCCATTTTCTAACATTAAATCAACCCTCTTATTAATTCTTCTGTATAAATATTTTCGTTCTGGATGCAAGGTAAAATAGATAGTATCAAACAGTTCTTCTTTGTTATTTTTTTCATTTCTTAATGCAGTCATGGTTTTACCAGACAACCTAATTGCTTCTATTGATCTAATAACTCTGTAGGAATTGTTTTTATCAATTTTATTATAAAATTCGGGGTCTTTATTTTTTAGTTCCATTAATAATGAATCTATTCCATTTTCATTGAATTCATTAACAATTTTATCATGAAGCTTTCGATCATGTGGGATTGGATCCAAGCCTTTACATAAAGCCTCTATAAATAGACCTGATCCTCCTGCCAATATAACAATTGAATGTTTTTTAAAAAGACTTATTAAAAGCTTTTTGGCCTCCTCTGCATATCTAAAAGCAGATACCTCATCATGAATTGAATGAGAGTTTATAAAATAATGCTTTATGCCCTGCATCTCATCAGGTGTTGGTTTTGCTGTACCAATGGTCATTTCTTTATAAAACTGTCTTGAATCAGCTGATAAAACAACCGTATTAAAATGTTTTGCCAACTGAACAGCAACACTTGTTTTACCACTAGCTGTTGGACCCTGAATTACAATTATTCTATTGGATGTATCATTCATTATTTGGACTCATTTTTCCAATTTATATAACGTTCATATACATCCTCTGCATAACGAACAGCATGCCCTCTATATGCACCACATTTTGTTGCTGGATCCCTGTAAAACTCAGGCTTTGTAAGATTTTCAAACATTACTTTCACATTATCATCCCATTTGTATGGATCTAAATCATATTTGCCGGCTAATTTCATCGCATCATCTATATGACCAAAACCTGCATTATAAGCTGCCAATGCAAATTTAATACGATCTGATTCTAAAGGGATATTTTTATATCTATTTAGTAATGTTTTAATCATTTTTGTACCTCCATCAATTTGAACATTAACTGGAGAATCAGGATACACTCCGTAGCTAGGTCCAGTATTTGGCATAAACTGCATGATGCTATATGCTCCACCAAGACCTATTGCATTTGGCTGAAATCTTGTTTCTTGAAATGCAACAGATGAAACAAGTAGCCAGTCGACGCCATGAGTATTTGCACTGATTTTAAAAAGATCATCATAAATAGACAATTGACCATCTGTAATCTTTTTTGTTTCAAGAGATGGGCCTAAATTTCTTTTGACATAATATTTATTAACTAAGGATTTATATTTTTTTGTTTTCATATAAGAAGAAAGCCAATTATCCAATGAGTCCAACAAAACAGGGTTGTTTTGTCTAAGGGCAAATGCAATAGACATGGGCAAAGATATTGGGGTATTAATATCTAAATTGATGTTGTCAAAAGATACAATTTTTGCAATATTTTCTTCTGATATAGTGAAATCAATTTTACCTTGAGAAACTGCCTGAATATAGTCTTCTGTTACTGGGTCTCCACTTAATTCTTTTACTTTTATATCAATACCAAGTTCTTCTTCTAAATTTTCAATTCTCTTTTTGTAAGAAGAGTGCATTCTAACATAAATGGTTTGATTATTTAATTCAGATAGATCTCTAATAAAAATTACATTACTAGAATCTTTAGGTGATATCTTTAACTTTCTTTGAACAAGAACTAGTTTTTCTTTTAAATAAGGTTTGGAAAATGACAAAAGATTTGATCTGTTTTTAGTAATTGTATAATTACATGCAATAATATCACCTTTTTTTTCATTTATCATTTGATTAAACTTTTTTGAATCACTAACAACTTTAACTTTTAACTTAAGATTTAATGAAGCTGCAAAATCTTTTAATATCTCATACTCAAATCCCATTGTTTTTCCACGGTAATTAAAGTAAGATGTTGAGCTATTCTCAGTTAAAATTATTAATTCACCCTTTTTTTGAATATCTGATAG